>CAYMTW010000066.1:0-9728 GCA_964393485.1 uncultured Melioribacter sp.
TTAGGACACCGCTCTTTCACAGCGGTAACACGGGTTCAATTCCCGTACGGTGTACATGCAAAGTCCCATTTCACGCTGTGAGGTGGGATTTTTTCGTTTGGGACTACACCTGATTTCAAGGGTCTTACGCCGACAGTTTCGAATGTCAGTGTTGTGACCGGTGTATCAACAGACCGGATATAAACCTCCATTTCGCCGGTATCTTCACCTCAATCACAGGGGGAATGATGAATCTCAGTCTGTCGGTAGTCTCGTTCGTTGGAATGTTTATCATTATGATCCTTGCTGCTATCCTGCTGCGAAGGAGTAACCTCCTACCGGCAGGCAACGCAAAAGTTCTATCGACGCTTTTGATGAACGCCCTGTTGCCAGCCCACATCTTTTCATCAATAGCACACTCGCAATTGCAGACTCCAGAGCTACTGGCTGCCGGGGTTGTTCTTGTATCAGATGCATTGACAGGTTATGCAGCCTATTGCGTCGGCAGGTGGTTGTTAAGACTTGATCGCGGTGCGACCGGCGCTCTGGTCTTAGCGGCGATGTTTGGAAGTTCGGGCCTGTTGGGCAACACACTGGTAAAAATTCTGTTTGCCAACAACCCAGCCATGATTTCGGCTTCAACGGTTATTGGCTCAATTGGCATAGGCTTGCCTCTCAACACCTTCGGAATGTTGATAGCCATGTACTTCGGTACTCGGGATACGAAAGAGCCGCCCGTGACGCTTTTGAAGAGACTTCTCGTTGAACCCTGTATGGTAGCTATTTACGCCGGACTGGCATGGGCTGTATTGGGATGGCCGACATCTGGTTTTGTAACGGATATGTTGTTTGGAGCATGCACCATTAGTTCAGCTGCTCTTCCATTCTGTTCAGCCTTCCTCGTTGGCATGACATTTGAAATGCCGCGAATCGGCAAGGATGCGTCGGTGATTGCGACCGGTCTGATACTAGCATTGATTGCCGAGCCGCTTGTAGCTGTGTACCTTTTGGAGTTGTATCCATTCACAGCAGAAACGCGCGTCATTACGCTGCTTTTTGCCTCCATGCCGGCTTCTCCACTGAGTGTCGTTATGGCCCTTCGTTACGGTTGTGATGCTGAACTTGCAAGTAAACTTGTAACAACAACGCTCATCGTAAGCGCCATATCCCTGCCGATCGTTGCCATGCTATGATGGCTGTTTGGTTGTCGATATGGAATTGTCCAATAACGGCGCAATGTTTCGAGGTCTGGCAACTAGTATCAGTGTGTTGAACTAATCATCCCCCATCCTACTTCATACTATCAAACCATGGTTTTGTGTCGACCAGTGACCGGATGTAGACACTGCGATGGTCGGCACTGTCACCCGCATTGTGACTGGTTGCATTCGTCTTGCCGATGCTGGTCTGGTAGGTAACACCTGCAGTGCCAAGCTCCTTGGGCACACCCTCGTCGCGATTACTGTAGTACTGACGCAGCGGAGCCTTGCTAAGCCAGAGGTATGACTCTGCTTGACTGAGTAGTTCCCAGAACCGATGCGATTTGGTTCTGCCGGTTTCAAAGAACTTTTGGGTGAAGACGTTCTCGAACAGGTAGCCCCCTGCATTGAGATATGCGGTTGCATCGATCTTGAAATCATAGAAGGCCCGCGCCGTATCGTACATGTTGGACTTGATGAACTCCTTACCAAGACCCGTGAGTCCGTAGTAGGCTTCGTAGGCAAAGATTGTGTTCGTGATGATCGGCGCTGCCCAGGGAGCGTCAAATGGACGCGGTGCATACAGTGCACGGGTGATCAATTCAAAGGGGCTCGCAGGACCCGATGCTGTTGCCGCAGCAGCGACAGGAATGCTTGCCCCCTCCAGCATTCGCAGATGAAGCATCGTGTTATAGCCACCCTGCGACCAACCGAGGAGAAAGAGCTTTCCCGGCTGAATGTTCTTTGTTTTGAGAAACTCAAGCGAAGCCGTGTGCATGTCAAACATGGCCTGCTCTGAACTCCGCCGAAGGAGGTATGTGTTCGGAACCGTGCTCGGCAGACCATTCCCGAAATAGTCCGCAGCAACAACGATGTAGCCTTGTGATGCAAACTGCAAGAGAGCAAGACGTGTCTCGGAAGATTCGTCAGGACTTGATGGTGCAGCCTTCTTCTCAAAGATGGCTCCGTGTTGATAGGACAATATCGGCGCGCCATTGGTGGCTCCCTCGGGAATGGCAACGAGGCCATATGCCACAACCTTCTGATTATTCCACTCCGGAATCACGGACTCGTAGGCGATCCGATACAGCGCTACGTTCTTATAGGTTGTCGGAAGGCCACTGCGAAAGTCGCTGGCAGTCATTGTTGACTGGTAGAAGAAGTTCTCGAGGTCCACGGTGCGGATCTGCTCAAATGCCTGACTGTCGTAAGTCTTGAGCGAGTCATGACTGATCAGCTTGCCTGGTACTACTGGTGTAAGCGGAGTACCATCCGAGCTACAGCCGGCGGCGAGTGAACCAACCAGTGCAAGCGTCAGAAGTACCGATGTGCGTATTGATGTGCACGTCCAAAGTGAGCTCATGGCCTAATCCTGACTGAAAAGCCGAGGTGATGAATCTTCTGACCCATTCGCGCCAATGTAACGCTGAAAGTGGTTTACGTACCTCATGGTTAGTTTTGCTTCCTGCTTTCATGCGCTAACAGCATACTCTTTCACGACAGGACAGATACGATGATGACTCGCTCCACATCGGGCGCTAGGTCGGTGGTAATTTCACTCACACTGGCCGTTGTTACAGCATTTACAATCGGATGTGGCTCGGAATCAGCACCACTTACCCCGGCATCGCCAGGCAAGCTGATCAGTCATGACTCGATCAAGACCTACGACAGTCAGGTATTTGAGCAAATCCGCACCGTTGACCTGGAGAACTTTTTCTTCAAGGCCACGATGACTGCCAGCGACTTCCGCAGTGGCTTTCCGACAACCTACAAGAACGTAGCGCTGTATCGGATCGCGTACGAGTCCGTGATTCCGGAGTGGAACAATCAGAAGGTTATGGCCTATGGTCTCGTTGCCATTCCTGAGGGAGCAACCAGTGGAACACCGATTCTGTCATATCAGCACGGCACCACCTTTGATAAAAATGAATCACCATCGAGTCCGGAGAACTCATTAGAGACACGTCTGGCACTCTTGCAGTTTGCTTCACAAGGGTACATCGTAGTTGCTGCGGACTATTTCGGAAATGGTTCGCTGAGTTCGGTTCCTAACACGTACTTCCTTAAGCGCAGCACAGAGCAGGCCATGTTTGACATGCACACGGCTTCGCTCGAGTTTCTCAAGAAGAAGAGCATTCAACCCGGAAAGCTCTTCCTTCTTGGTTGGTCGCAGGGCGGCTATAACACGATGCTGCACTTCCGCATGCTGGAGGGGGCCAATATTCCTGTGACGGCAACGGCAACAGCATCTGGTCCTGCAAGCCCCTTTCAACTGATCACGCGTGGACTGTATAAGCCGCGTCCGTTTGACGCACCTTGGATTCCACCGTCACTGACGAACGTCATCTTTGCCTACGAAACATACTATGGATTAACGGGTCTTGGTAAGGAGTTCATCAAGCCCAACATGTACGATACGGCAAGGGCCTTCTATGATTTCAAGATCGACGCAACGGCATATCTCAATGCAGGGGGCTATCTGCTCGAGAATGTCTGTGCGCCAATCTTTTTCGAATCTGGCAAGACCAAGACCAACAAGTTCTGGGAACTGCTTAGTCAGGCAGAGTCATACCTCTGGCTGAGCAAAGCTCCGCTGCGTCAGTACTACAGCAATCGCGATGAAGTTATTACGCAGGAGCTGGGCACGGCCGGTGTTACGTACCAGACCAGCATCGGCAAGACGAATGCAACGAGTCACAATGCGGGTGACAGTGCCGATCATCGAAGCGTCTATGTGCGTGCGCTGATCGAGACAAAGCCGTGGTTCGACAGCATGAAGTAAGCTCTGTCGAAAGATAGCAGTAAAACGTTTCGGAGTCCTTGATGCATGCACCGAGGACTCCGACTTTGTTTTCGAACGAGTGTAATGTCGAAGCTAGTCTTTGAACGATTGTAGCTTGTGGTAGTATACGTATGAGGTGCCCAAGATCCCCAGGACAACTAACGGGAAGAACGTTTGGCCGTTGATTCCGTCTACTGTGGCGTGGCTGATCGTGGCGAACGCGAAGTTGAAAGCGAATCCTGCATAGGCCCATTCCTTCAGCCGTGCTGGTACACGTGGTATCACCAGTGCTAACACTCCTAAGATCTTGAAAACGACCAATGCGTTTCCGAAGTACTCCGGATAACCCAAGTGTCGAATACCTTCTTTTGCCAACTCGGATGTCGACGTCAGCATGGGCATTACTCCTTCAATAAGTGCGATCATTGAAGTTGCCGTCCGGTAGATTATCTGGTCTTTTTTCATCGGATTGAATGTGTCCTGTTCTTCGTGTGTAGGCAAATGGTTACTGCAGCGTTGTCTGTTCGAGATCTATTTGTCAGGTGAGTGACTCAGCGTATCGTTTGAAGTTATCCAGGATTGCCTGCCAGCCTTTGCGTTGCAGTTCAATAGAGTGTTGTGTTTCGGGGTCAAAGGTAACTGTTATCACCACGTGTCCATTCGATTCGGTAAAGGACACCGTCGCCTGACGTCCTCCAAACTCATACGTGAAGGTCTCTTCCATCACGACCTCGGTATAGATGGCGTCGAAGTCAAATCCAAAGCTTCCGTCCCTAGCCTCCATCCGTGCAACGTATCGTCCCCCAACTGTGAGGTCGTTCGCAGCAGCCGGACAGTGCCAACTTGGGTCAGCAAAATTCCATTGTGTAATGTGTTCGGGACTCGTGTAGCAATCCCACACCTTCTTTCTATCTGCTTGTACCGAAGCAGTGATTGTGATTCGCTCATGTGTCATGAAAAGTTCTCCTGCAATAATTGCTGGGTAGGACAAGAGACCTATAGTATTGCCAGGCCTCTTGCTTGAGAATGAAAGTACGGACATCAGCTGTGGCAACACCCGCACAATTCGATCGTTGTTGACTCCCTGCGTTGGAATCCCTATGTTCACAAAGGCTGCTGTGGTGATGTGATGCTTCTCATATATGATTCGGCCCGCACTACCTCAATGGCCACGACACATTTTCTTCAAGACAACCTATAGAGTTTTCACGCACGAGCACGCCGATATACGCTGGAAGCAGCGATACGCAAATCTCATGCAGGCTCACGCACTTCTATCAGAGGGCCTTTCGCGCGGGGTTGGCAGTCTCAATCAGCTGGAAATAGAAGGCCTGGTACAACGATTCGTGTTCACCTTCGAGTTAGCGTGGAAGACGCTCAGGGACTACCTCGAAGAAGGTGGCATTCCACTTACGATCACAACCCCACGCGAAATCATCAAGATTGCCTGTTCAGCAAACATTATTACCGATGGCTCACTATGGTTGAAGTTGCTGGATCATCGCAATCTCCTCTCGCACACCTATGATGAGAAGCGGTTTGACGAAGCCGTAGTGGCTATCGAAGCACAGTATGCGGGACTGATCGACGACGTCGTCAACTTCTTTGCAGCTAGGGTTAACGATTGATCTCGCTAGGCCTTACCACGGTCGAGCTTGATGCGATTCGATCGGTACTTGCCCGACGCGGCTGCGTTGACCATGCCATTATCTATGGTTCGCGTGCCAAGGGGACGTACCGGAACAACTCCGATGTGGACATCGCACTCGTGGGTGATATCAGCCCCCTGGAAGCGGAATCGATTGCGGGCGATCTCGACGAGCTTCCTCTTCCCTATCAGTTCGACGTTGTTGCCCTGCGGCACATCACCAACGCCGCATTGCGGGAACACATTGAGCCTGTGGGCGTAGCCATTTGACGGGTTCAACGTTTGGAGTTCATAATCTAACGAAGCGTCGCTATGTTTGTGTTACAACACACATTATACTCCCATGAATCGTCGTGATATCCTGATAATGCTCAGTTCATCTTTTGCCCTCGGAGCTGCTCGGCCTCTTTCCGCATTATCAGTGTTGATCGGCACATCAACGCCAAGGATGCCAGTGCTGTTCGTCGGCCATGGCAATCCGATGAACGCCATTACCACCAACACGTTTGCTGATGAGTGGGAGCGTATCGGCAAGGAGCTGCAACCGAGAGCCATTCTATGCGTGAGTGCCCACTGGGAAACGCCTGGCAGCAGGGTCACGGCAATGCAACGCCCGAATACCATACACGACTTTGGTGGCTTCCCTGACGAGTTGTTTCGAGTACAGTACCCTTCGCCCGGAAGTCCGGACCTAGCGCAGGATATTGCCCGCTTAACACATGAAACAATCCTTCTCGATCACGAGTGGGGGCTCGATCATGGGGCATGGAGCGTGTTGGCGCGAATGTTTCCAGCAGCCGATATCCCTGTTCTCCAGCTCAGTCTCGACGTTACGAAAAGCCCCCTTCAGCACATCGAACTGGCACGACAGCTGGCCTCACTGCGCAGGCAAGGCGTGGTCATCGTAGCAAGTGGCAATATCGTGCACAATCTCGGGCTCGTTCAGTGGCGAGGAGGGGCGTTGTCCTGGGCTCTCGAGTTTGACGTGCTGTCGAAGAGCCTCATTGCGTCGCGCGATCTGAAAGCTCTGGCAAACTACACGGCACTGGGACGTGAAGCGCAGTTGGCCATTCCCACACCCGAGCATTACCTTCCGATGCTGTATGCTCTGGCCCTGGTTGACGACACCGAAGACATTGCCTTCTTCAACGAGAACATTGATCTTGGAAGTGTGAGTATGCGATCGTTCATCACGCGTGCCACATGAGCAAGCATACGGATCCAACTGAATGAATCGGCCGCAACAATGGTCGTGCTAGCGTCGGATGACGACTGGTATCGCGTGAGATGTCGTACCCGATTCAAGGACCAGCATATACACGCCCTGACCCAGTAGTCCGGTGTCAAAAGACGTAGCCGTCAAACCGACGTTGAGCTGAACACCACTGATGCGACATCCAATTGCGTCCGTCAATGTTGCTCTGACCTCAGCTTGCAGTGGTTGGTCGAATTCGAGAGTGAATGAATTCCCGACAGGCTGTGGGTAGATTCGGCAGCCACCAATCACCCCGAGCTGATCGCTCACGCCCATCGTCGTGTCGGCCTTGATCACCAGTGTGAACCGCTGATCTGAGAATAGTGTATCTCCAACGACCTTGGCTCGAATCCTTATCGGATAGGTGCCAACAACAGGAGATGGCCATTGGAACAACCCGGACTTTGTGAGCGTCATTCCACTGACGGAATCACGAAGGCTGAACTCAAGCGACTTTGTAGAATCAGAGCATGAAGCGACAACCTGATACTCATACGGAACCTTCTCCGTGCCCGACAATGGCGGCGCAGAGGTGAACGTCACACGCGGTGCGTTACTACCCGTAATTGTCAGCACGTATCGCTGAATGGCGTTTACAGTATCCTGAAATACAGAAGCCCGAACGGCAATGTTGTAGGTTCCAGCCTTTGGCTGTGCCCATGAGAGTTGTCCCTGACGCGTAAGCGACATACCCGCTACTGAATCAACGAAACGATAGTTCAGAAATTTCGTGGTGTCGGAGCAGCGTGCACGTACCGTGTACGCGTAGGCTGTGCCTTCCGTTCCAGTAACGACAGGCGTAGAGGTAAAGGTGACGGTAAGTGGAGGTGTAACACTCAGCTTGTAGTTCTGGACAGCCCCGTAGTTCTTACCATTCGAGACCATGTACGCACCGAGCGACACATCGTAGGTGCCCTTTACTGGGTTGGTCCACGTCACCAGTCCGCTGTTCTGGTCGATGGTAAGTCCCGCCGGACCGCTGATGAGGGCAAAGGTGATTGGGTCCTTGACGTTTGCCGATGCCTTTGCCTGGTAGGTGTACTTGACTCCCTCGCGCGCTTGAAGAACGGCGGACGACATGAAGGAAATCGTCGGA
Source organism: uncultured Melioribacter sp. (assembly GCA_964393485.1). GTDB lineage: Bacteria > Bacteroidota > Ignavibacteria > Kapaibacteriales > Kapaibacteriaceae > UBA10438. The sequence continues at coordinate 7,963 of CAYMTW010000066.1, forward strand.
ACACTGCCATTGTCAACCACAACGAACTGCCCCATCATCCCTTCGTCTTCATGAAGTGCAATGTGACAGTGGAACATGTAAGGGGCAGTAGAGTCTGCAAAGTCATCAAAGCGGGCAATGAACCGCACTGTTTCTCGAGCCTTCACAAGAACGACATCTTTCCAGCCGGCCTCTTCTGGTTTAGCTACTTGGCCATTGCGCGTCAGCACATTGAACTGGACATCGTGAATATGAAATGGGTGGGCGAAGTTGCCTGAATTGGCGATCTCCCAGATTTCGGTGTTATTCAGGCCGACCTTGTAGTCGATGTAGTTTTCATCAAACAGACGACGATTTAGGACAAAGGACGTTCCGGTATTACCGGGGATCATCGTATCGGAGATGGTCAGCTTTCTGGTAACGAAGGCATCGGCTTCCTTTAGCGGAGCCACGATCGCCAGTTGTGTCGGTATCGTCGTGATTGGGTTTGCCGTCGGGTTGCCAATATTGATGTTCAGAACATCGAAGTCGATCCGTGCAAGAATGTTGGCGAAAGGGCCGTTCGGGAAACGGTCGCCACCTGGAATATTCTGCGGAAGCACAGAGTTGAAGGCGCGCAGTTTGACGCTCTTGCCTTTATCAGCGCCAAAGTTGACGAGGATCTCGATGCGCTCACCTGACGAAAGAAGATATCTGGAAAGCTCCACCGGCGAGTTGAGCAGACCACCATCACTGGTGATCACGGAGAACTTGCGTCCGTCGCTGAACCCCAGATTGTAGGATCGTTCCGTGCTGGCGTTGAGAATTCTGAAACGCACGACCTGACTTGGCACCGTGTATTCTGCCCGGATGACGCCATTTACCTGCATCGAGTCACCGTACGGTTCAATTGAGATCTCGCCGGCCGTCGTAAATGCCCGGTCGCTCAGCGCCAGCGGGATATCATCTACACCATAGGTTCGTGGCAGGGCAAGCTTGTCTTCATCTGCATCCCGCACGATCATCATCCCACCAAGCCCCATGAGAAGCTGTTCCTGAGCCATCATATGCAGGTGCGGATGATACCAGTAGGTGGCTGCATTGTTCATCACCTTCCAGTACGGCTTCCATGTGGCACCCGGGGCGATCGGCTGGTGAGGTCCTCCGTCCATGATGGCCGGCAGGTGCATTCCATGCCAGTGCACGGTTGTTGTGTCCTTGAGGTTGTTGGTCACGTTCATCTTGACGGTATCACCTTTACGGATGATCAGCGTCGGACCCCAGAAGTAGTGACCGGTCGTTTGGGGATTGAAGCCCGCCGTCATCACCAGTGAATTCGGTCCAAACCAGTGCTCATGGCCCTCTTCCATCGTCAGATTGAACTCCTTACCGGAGAGCGTATCGGGAATCCACAGCGGGTTGTAGTTCTGTGCCGTTACGTTTATGACGGCTGAGAACAGTAGTGTGACGAGTAGTGCTGCGAGTTTCACGGGGGTTCCTTTGGATGAGTCCAGGAACCAGATACCGTCCCTCGGACATTGGTTACATCTGGAATTGTTTAGTGCAGCACTCCGAAACAAACATGAGTATCGAAGTATTACCACATTAGAGAAGACAGAGCTGCCAATGTAACCTCCGTATGAATGTTGTTATTATGTGGCAACTACCAAAACAAGGAGTACACACATGAACCGCAAAGAGTTTCTGCAACGCTCGTTTATAGGCCTGACCGTTCTCACCACAGCAGGGGGCGCATCAGCCTGCCTCAACGGATGCTCATCATCGACCGCTCCAACAGACGTGGACTT
>CAYMTW010000067.1:0-9674 GCA_964393485.1 uncultured Melioribacter sp.
GTGTTACCAGTCCGTTACATTGGACGCAGAGGGTATTCGTGGTTTCGGTCCTCGGTGTTCTTCTATCAACGGGAATATTGGCTCAGGTGCAAAGGGTTATGATCGCACGGCTAGATCATGACACCGCCGATGTCGCCTTGCAACCGTCCAAGCTGATCGATGGTCTGGCATTGGCATGCGAACTGACAAAGCAGTATGCCGTTGTTCCGGTCGAGATCCGAGACTCAGTAGCTGCTCGTATCGGGAACTCCGCAACGTATCAGCGCGTGGCGGATTCGCTTCGTGCAGAGATCATCGTCTTCTGCTCGGTGGCTCGTATAGCCAATCTCGTCCGTTCGGAGCTCGTTGTGGCAGGGGGCGAGGGGTTCACATTCTCGACGAGCGGTGTGGGCTATGGTGTGACGTTCCTCCAGTCTGATACACTCGGGAGCATGCTTCTTGACCCTGCCGTGCTGAGCTCGATGCAACGGGCGCTGTGTGCCGCACTGCGGGACTCTAACCTCTACGCAGCTGCCAATGAGGGATTGAGAACCCGACCCTCGTCGCTGCTATCCATCGGCGGGATCACATTTGTTCCGCCCCCTGAAGAGTTTGTCACGTGGTCAACCTTCAAGGAGAAGGTTCCGGCATCGTACGACATCGTTCAAACCGCGGTTGCCGCACTGCGACATCGCGATGACTATACGGTGGTTGATATTGATTCGCGCGACTCTATGTATGCCAAAGGCGGACTACACTTCGTGGAGAACTACAATCAGGTCACACCGACGGAGCTTAAGATCCTCCGGGCCTTCGACATCGCAACGATCCTGACCGGACGCTATGAGCGGATCTCCGAAGGGGCTCGCCTGACGCTGTTTCTGCAATCGATCGAATCGAATGGCGCTCTCAAAACGATCACGTCGGGGACGTCCCTGGTCGAGGTGGATTCGAAGCTAGCTCTGCAGGATGGCGTACGCGCATGCTTGCGCCAGATCTTCGGGACGATCACCGAACAATCGGGACCGTCAAAGTAAGTGAACTGCGGGAGTTCGACTGGATGATGATCGAATAGGTACCCGAGGCCAGTTGCGAAATGTCAAACTGGTGCGTGGAAAGCCCCTTGCCAACCGGCACTCGCATAAATGCGGCAACGACCTGACCCAGCGCATCGACGAGACGGACATCCATGACGTCGTCGGTTTCCGCATCGACACGCACCGACAGGGTTGACGATGTGATGGGAAGGGGCGGCTGGATCGCGAACCGAGAGCGCCCCATGAGGTCGATCAAGAACCGTGGACCGCATGCATCAACGATCACGTAGCCATCGTCATTCTCCAGCGTTGTTGGCTCGGCACTCCATACCTTCATATCGGTGATGTGGAGTGGTGTACTATCCGGAATGGCCGAGTGTGCAACGCATCGAAGTACCGAAAGGGTACCCAAGGCGCCGAAGTTTGGACCCATCCGGGTGGCACGAAACGTGACCACACCCGGTTGAACGGTCACGTCAACATTTGCATCCAGCACCGATCCCGCCAGAACAGAATCGATCGTCAGGTTCACCGACGTGAATCGAAGCGTCCAGATGAGGCTGTCGATCAACGCGCCACGCACATCAGCATCAAGGTAGATCGGGATGTCGAGGGTGTCCTGGGGTCCCACTGTGTATTCATTCACGCGCAGTGGTAGGCGATACGTAATTGGAACGCGAGGCTCCCGACCCTCGCCCTCAATGAGCGATGACGTGGTATCACGACATCCGGCAATGGTCTCCAGGACGAGGCGCGTCGATGTTCGACCGGCTTGCACCGGAGCATACTCCAGGTCCGCAATGGTGCTTCCTGAAGGAGCGATTCTCTGTCCATTCAACGGTGTCGTCAGAGTCCATTCTGGGATGGGCGGCTCCAGTCGTGCGCCCACAATGGTCATCGTATCAGGCGACGGATTTTCGATGGTTACCGATCCGACAGCGCGCGCTCCGATCGTTACCACACCAACATCGAGCGGATCCGGCGTCATCAGCGGAGCCACTGGTCCCATGACAAAGAGGTCAACGAGTACGGAGTCAATGCGTCCGCAGATGTACTCATCGACATAGATCAGTCCGGAAACGCGGGAGTTGGGCGGAAAGTCACCCGGGAGAATCTGCACGTCTATACTGTCAGTCTGACCGGCACGCAGGGCCAGCGTCGAACGCGAGAGCTTTGCATTCCTCAACCCTGTCGATGTTCGAATGCGTGCCGTATGGGCAAGATCACCGGTGTTCGTCACGCGCACTGTGAATGTTCGTTCGGGCTCGCAGACATAAGCCGATCCGAGTACGACCACACGAGGGTCGACGGCCACGCTTGACAGGAGATAGGATCCCTTGACGGGCACTTGCGGTCGCACATTCGGGATGTCCGTTTCGATATCGATCGTATCCGAGTAGCGTCCGGGGTTTGGAGGGTCAAACATGACCGATATAGCCTTGTCCTCTCCCGGATACACCACAAGCGGGAAGCCTGGTGCTGTAATGAAGAATGGTCCATTGGCGCTGCGGCGTCGGGCGCTCAAAACCGTCACCGGCACGCTGCCCTTAGCTCGCACAGTGATGCGCTGCACGTCGCTTCGCTTACTGCAGCGGTATTCCCAGCCGAGTGTATCAGGTGTGATCTGCACCTCGTTACTGGTCACCGAGAATCGAATATCCGACGCGGCACGGGTGGTGCATGACGTTGCACCAACCACTTCGATTACACCCCGATACTCCGTCGGAACCGTTGAACTGAACGTCAGATCAACCACGATACTATCACCACGCTTGAGGCTGCGCGGCAAGGTCGGCAGCACGAAGCGCAGGAGCGCAGGAAGGGGCGAGATACGGATCTCGGAAATCAGCACACTATCACCCTGCGCGAGCGTGATCACTGCACGACCTCGGAGTGTATCCCCCGGCATGCCTGTATCAGCGATGACGGCTGGACGGATCATCACCTCAGGTTGTTCGACAACTCCGGTAACGATGACGGGAATCAGCGTATCGCATGGCGCGATCCGCACGTACACCGTGTCAGTAAACGGCCCGAGAACGGATGGCGAGTATGTCACCGTGATCTGCCTGGACTGTCCTCCGATGAGGTCAAACTTTGTTGTCGGGCGCACGACCACTATAGATGAGCCTGCGGTGGCTGTGATCGCAGCCTGAACAAATCCGATGTTGGTAACGTTGATGTTCCGTTCTACGAGCGAACCAAGACACAAGGGGCCGAGGTTGATCATGCGCTTGTCCACGGTGACGCGAGGCCTTTCGGAGTATCCTTGCAGATTCACGTACCACGGTGTCTTGATGCCCCGCTTGCGCGTAAGATCATTGTTGACGATCTCCAGCGTGGTATTGTCTCGCCCCTTATCAGGAACATAGACGATGAGCAGTGTGTCTCGCTCGCCAACGGAGAACTTCCACGGAGTCCCCTTGCGTCCACTGGTGAAGCCAACGATCGTAAACGCCGGCGATGCGGTATTGTCAATGCGCAAAGCCGAGATCTCCAGCAGGGCATTTCCGGTGTTTGCGATCGGCACCCTGAGCGTATCACTCTGCTTACAGCCAGAGGTTGCAAAGGCACCCGTTGGACTCGTAATAATGGGTGAGAGACCGTAGATACGAACGGTGATAAATGTGTCTCGCGGACACGGTCCAAGTCGCACCCTGAACCTGGCCTGCGTCCAGCCAGTATCTCTTGGAACACAGTTAATGTATGTGAGCGTCACATCTGATCGCACGACCTCCGGGTAGCGTCCGGCGATCAGCGAGATCGTCGTGTCACCGCTGACATAGGCAATGGAAATGATCGATTCCAGCATCGTCGATGACGAGGATCTCCAGACAAGGGTCTTGTTAAGGGGCTGACCTACCGGAGCCGTGAATGTCACCAGCGTATCTGCGGGATTCGCCGTCGGAGCGTATGGCAATCCTTCGAGCTGAACATACAACGTCGTATCTGGCTGCTGAAACGTGACCGCCAACATCGCTGAGTGGGCTGAGCGTGTGGTTGGACGGTAGGTGACGATGACGTTCTGATTGGCGCACGAACCGATGGTAGCTGGCATCGGGCCATTCGCAATGCTGAACATGGCAGCGTCTGGACCGGTGATCGTGGCAGTCCAGGGGGATGTAAACCAGTTGATATTCTGGAATCGCACCGTATCGCGGGCAGTAGAATCCGGACAGATGAATCGAAAACTGAAGATCGAGTCCGTCTGCGTTCGCAGCGCCGGGGCCGTACGGAAGATGCCTTCTCCGACAACCCATCCATTATTGTCATCCACGAAAAAGACATCGTCCATGTCAGCACCATCGAGTCCACACGCTCGCTTGGTCCACGTCTGTCCGGCATTGGACGTGTAGTACACGGACTCATTCGTACCTGAGGCCCAACCGCGCTGCGTGTCATGCAGGAAGGTTCCGTACATCGCCTCACCGGTAATGAAGTCACGCCACGTTGTTCCACGATTCGTGCTGAAGCGCATCCCTGGTGTAGCCGGTACGCCACTGATACAGCGTTCCTGGGCATTGGGTACGAGCACCGACTGACCAACCATGGCGAGTTCTTCATGCCATGGAGAATTGGTCCCGGTATAGGCATGCACCGTCCATGTCACGCCGTCGTTGTTTGACTTCCACAGCACACCACTACCGATGGCAAACACCTCGCCGGGAGCCATGTCAGATGCCCAGTATGGATCGGACAGCACGGATCGAGGTTCCGATACATCGGTCACCGTTGTGAAGGTTGTGCCACCGTCTGTAGTTCGAAGGAAGGAGCAAGAACCACAGCCCCCTCCGGTGAACCAACCTTCCGTGGCAGACTTAAACCACCCTCCCCAAACATTCGGTGAGCCTGTTGGCTTGATACTGACCCACGTTGCACCGCCATCAGTGGATTTAAACATACCGCATGGGCCCGAGCAGTATCCGGTGTTGGCATCGAGAAACTGAATGTACTCCAGGTGACACGCGGCGCCGCCTGGGACGGCCGTACCCCGCCAGGTATTCCCTCCATCGGTGGTGCGCACCACGTATCCTCGGAACTGGTCGCAGGCCCAGCCGAGATTGGGATTGGATGGAAGGAAGAAGATGTCGAGGTAGTACCCCGCGTCATAGGGGGCAGGAAGCGCCACCTTTTTCCATCGCTGCGCAGTCTGACCGCTCAGCGGAAAAATGCTGAGGACAATAAGCAGGATGGTTGAAAGGCGCTTCATTCGAGCATGGCCGGAAACATACCAAATAGATGGTTTCCGGAACTCGGAAAAACGGGTCGCCCCTCAGGATGGTTCCCCCCCCCATCGAGGGGCCCCTCAGCGTCGGAAGGTGTCTTCGCGCGCTGGACTCGTAGAAACCCACGTCACGCGGGTAGCAAGCATGCTCTCGATCGCCTCAACGTATCGTTGGGCGGCTGTTGGCAGGTCGCCAAATGTGCGAACGCCTTCGAGTGAGGTCTTCCATCCGGCAAACGTCTCATACGTACATGTGACGCGGGAGAGCGTGGCCACATCGGCAGGGAATGTCCGCACAGGCTTGCCATCAACTTCATAGCCAGTACAGACCTTGATCTGGTCCAACACTCCGAGTACATCCAATTTGGTAAGGGCGATCTCCGAGACGCCATTGACCATGATCGAGTACCGAAGCGCCGGGATATCCAGCCAGCCGCAACGTCGACTGCGGCCGGTGGTGGCACCGAACTCATGACCCTCGCTCCGCAGGAGCTCTCCGGTCTCATCTTGCAACTCGGTTGGGAAGGGTCCGTTACCAACACGCGTGCTGTAGGCTTTCACGACGCCCATCACCGAGTCGATGCTAGTCGGTGGGATTCCAAGACCGGTGCACGCACCGCCTGAGGTTGGATTGGAGCTCGTCACAAACGGATATGTACCGTGATCAAGATCCAGCAGAGCCCCCTGCGCGCCCTCGGCAAGTACATTCTTTCCGGAGGCGATAGCCGAATTGAGAAGCAGCGTCGTGTCGGTGATGTACGGGTCGATCTGCGAGTCAAAGGCCACGTATTCTTCGATCATGTCCTCGACGCTAAGGGGCTCAGCACCGTAGAGCGACTGGAGGATGCGATTCTTTTCTTCGAGATTTACGCGGATCTTTTCACGTAGAACGTCCCTATCAAGCAGGTCAACAATGCGAATACCTGTGCGAAGGGCCTTGTCGTAGTATGCTGGTCCAATTCCACGTCCGGTGGTACCGATCGAACCGGCCCCCTTCTCCCGTGCCGCATCCATCATCTTGTGATAGGGCATGATGAGGTGGGCCTTATGGGAGATGTGCAGACGCCCCGCAACATCAATACCCATGGACTCGAGCATCCGAATCTCGTCCATCAGCGCAACGGGGTCAATGACCACACCGTTGCCGATGACGCATGTTGTTTGCGGATGCAGGATGCCTGAGGGGATGAGGTGCAGAACAAACTTGCGACCGTCAAAGACGATCGTATGTCCGGCATTAGCCCCACCCTGGTAACGAGCAACAATGTCTGCCTGCTCCGAAAGCAGGTCGACGATCTTTCCCTTGCCTTCGTCGCCCCATTGCGCCCCAACAATAATGGATACGCTCATTCAGGGGGCCGATCAGGCTTCGGTGTGGACGACCGAGCCGACGTTCTTGTGCTTCACGCGCTCGGTGTACCAGATCAGGAATGACGAAGCAACGTAGATCGACGAGTACGTACCAACGACAATGCCGATGAACATTGTGAAGGCAAAACCTTCGAGCACGTCTCCACCCAGGAACACCATCACCAGAAGAGCAGCAAGCACCGAGATACCGGTGATGAGCGTACGGCTGAGCGTTTCGTTCAGCGAGTGATTGACCAGCTCTGCAAGGGGCATTGAGCGGTGCTTTTCGCGGTTTTCGCGAATACGGTCAAACACCACCACCTTGTCGTTAATGGAATAGCCAAGGATCGTAAGGTACGCCGCAAGCGAGTTGATCGACAGCTCAAGATTCAGGATGCCGAGCTTGTTGATCAGCACGGAGATCACAAAGGCCATCGAAACGTCATGCGCAAGCGCTACAACAGCTGACACGCCGTAGGCAAACTCGAATCGGAACGCCACGTAGAGAAGGATGATCAGGGTAGCGATAACCAGCGAGATGATCGCATCCTTTGCGAGTTCGGCTGATACCTTGGCACCGACGTTGTCAGCTCCGAGCAGGATCACAGCCTTTTCACCGTTCTTCGAGAAAGCGTCATTAAGCTTGACGACAAGATCTGCCGAGACCTTCGATGCATCATCTTTGAAGTCGTTGATACGGATCAGGAAGTCTCCGTCCTTACCGAAGGTCTTGATCTCAGCGCTCGTGTATCCGGCTGATGCCAGAGCTGCACGGACCTGCTCAGCCTTCGTTGCGGTATTGGCGAACGACACCGTCGTCTGCGTACCACCCGTGAAGTCGATACCCGGCTCGATGAGCTTGGGCAAGCCAAGACCGAGCTGTGGCAGGAGCACCACCACCAGGCCGATAACGCTGGCCAGGATGGACAACCGCAGGAAAAAACTGCGGTTGGTGACAAAGTCAATGTTCGTCTTTTTGATCAGGTCCATGTTAGGCCGTCCTCTTCTGTCCAATGTTCAGGGTCGTAGCACCGCCGGCGATCAGCAACTGGAACATGGCACGTGTGACAACAACGGCCGTGAACAGCGTGATGATCGCACCCACAAGAAGCGTAATAGCGAATCCCTTGATCGGTCCGGAGCCCCAGATCATCAGCGGGATAGCGCCGGCGATGTTTGTAAGGTTCGAGTCAAGAATGGCGCTCCAGGCGCGGCTGAAGCCCTGTTCGACGGCACTCTTGAGAGATTTACCCGCGTAGAGCTCTTCCCGCATACGCTCGAAAATCAGGATGTTGGCATCCACGGCCATAGCTGTCGAAAGGATCAGACCGGCGATACCAGGAAGGGTCATTGTTCCACCAAAGGCCGCCAGACCGGCAACCGTTAGCAGGATGTTCATGAGCAGGGCCACGTCGGCAATGGCACCGCCAACAGCGTAGTAGGCCATCATGAACAGAATGATCAGCGCAAATGAGATCCCCGTACTGGTCAGACCGCGGCGGATCGAATCTTCACCGAGCGATGGACCCACGACGCGTTCTTCAATGATCTTCACCGGGGCCTTCAGGGCACCAGCTTTGAGAACAACGGCCAGACGCATGGCATCTTCGGGCTTAAATGATCCAGTGATCTGTGACGATCCGTTCGGGATCTTGTTCTGCACTGTTGGGGCTGACCACACACGGTCGTCAAGAACCACGGCGATGCGCTTTCCGATGTTGGCACCCGTTACGCGAGCCCACTCATCAGCACCTTCGGCGTTCATGTTCATCAGCACGATCGGCTGGTTCGAGTTGTCAAAGCTCGGATAGGCATCCTCGATCACGTCACCCATCAGATCAGCTTCACGAGCAACACCATAAACCTCGTAGGCTTCGGGCTGCGCGCCCGGCTTGCTTGCTTCTCCATTGGCGGAGACCAGAATGTCAACATCGCCGGGCATGGCGGCACGCACTTGAGGGATGCTGAGGATCTTGAGGAACTCCTGCAGCTTTTCTGCTGGGATACGGAACATAAAAATGCCGTTCTCAGGAAGCTTGTCCGGCGTGATGCCATTGATCTTCAGGCCCACCATGTCAAACTGCTGCGGCTGCGACTGCTCGTTTGCAGCAACGCTTCCAAAGAGCATGTAGCTGAATGGGAACTCCGACTTGATGCGTCGTGCCTTCTCGTCATCACTGAGCCCCTTGTATGGATCCTGTGGACCCTTCGAGGTGTCCGTGGCGACCTTTGCCGAATCAGCTTTTTTGGCTGTGTCAGCCTTGGCAGCCGTATCCTTCTTCGTCGTATCCGCAACGGCCGTATCAGCAGTCGGCGCTGTGGCAGTAATACCTGACTTGTAATTGCGATAGGCCTGGTCGATTGCATAGAACGTACTGACCAGGTTGCGATCCGTCATCAACCGCTTGAACTCCAGACGAGCTGTCTGCTGGAGAAGTTCGCGCATCTGCAGCGTGTCCTTTTCGTCTGGAAGCTCGATCACCAGACGGCGTGATCCCTGCTTCTGGATGCTGACTTCCGAGACGCCGTACTTGTTGATCCGCTGCGAGAGAACTTCCATGGCCTGATCGACCGATCCGCTGGCGTCACGGCGCAACTTGTCTTCAACGGCCTGCTCGGTAAGCTCCGAGGCCGGGAAGTAGTTGATCAGCTGCTTGCCGCGTGCACGGAATTTTTCGAGGAAGACCGTCAGGACGTCCACGTCTGAGTTGTCCGTGGCACGACGGGTCTCTTCGATGATGGCGCGGAAGTCATCATCGACCGCAGAAGCGTCTGCAGAGGATTCGATGAGCTTCAGGACGTCCACCTCAAGCGTCAGGTACGCCCCACCGCGTAGGTCGAGACCCAGCTTGAGACGTCCGGCACGTGCGCTTTCGAACGCTTCCTTGTTGTCGGCATCCCACCGGGCAAGAGCCTCACGTCCGGCACGGGACGTATCTGCCTCGAGCTCGGCCCGCTCTGAATTGAGCAGGGAGTAATTGATCGTCGGCCACAGAAGCAGGAACGCTGCTGCCAGTGGCAACACTATGAGCAACCATTTGCCCAGATTTTTCGAACTCAAGAGTCCTCCACGTCAAACTATC
>CAYMTW010000068.1:0-9210 GCA_964393485.1 uncultured Melioribacter sp.
TTGGTTTGTCTGGATCCCTGCTTTCGCAGGGATGACGGTCACGGTCGATTTCGCAGGGATGACGTTCACGTGCGATTTCGCAGGGATTACGTTCACGTGCGATTTCGCAGGGATGACGTTCACGTGCGATTTCGCAGGGATGACGTTCACGTGCGATTTCGCAGGGATTACGTTCACGGGCGAGCACATAGGCTCGCCCCTACGATGTCACTCTCTTCTTCAGCTCTTCCAACCCGGGATTGCCGACGCTGCCGAGGGCGCTGCCGTCGATGAGGGTTGCAGGACGGACGAAGCTACCGTTCTTTAGTTCTTCGGCGACCATGCGGTAGGCGTCGCGGAAGGGCACACCGGTGCGGACGAGTTCCTCGACGCGGGCGACGCTGAAGACGGGGTCGTAGGATGGGGCCTGCAGGAGGTTGTGCACAGGTGTGATGTGCGGCACAACATGCAGTGCAACATCGAGCAGGAGCTGCGCATCGTCGATGGCATCGACGATGGTATCCTTCATGAACTGCAAGTCGCGGTGGTAGCCCGACGGCAGGTTGGTGAGCATGAGCGATAGCTCCTGCGGGAGCGACTGCAATCGGTTGCAGCGGGCGCGCAGCACCTCGAACACATCGGGGTTGCGCTTGTGCGGCATGATGCTCGAACCGGTGGTGAACTCCTCGGGCAACGTGATGAAGCCATAGTTCTGACTGGCATACTGCACGACGTCAGCAGCAAAACGGCCAAGTGTTGAAAGGGGCTGGGCAAGCGCAATGGCAGCAAGCTTTTCGGTGCGTCCGCGCGACATCTGCGCAAAGGTGCTGGTAACGTGCACGCGGTCGAAGTTCAGCGCACGCGTCGTGAGCTCACGGTCGAGCGGAAGCGACGTGCCATAGCCCGCCGCACTGCCGAGCGGGTTGGCGTTGGCCGCATCAATTCCCATGTCAATCACGCGCAGGTCCTCAATGAGGGCTTCTGCATAGCCCCCTAGCCACAGACCGAAGCTTGATGGCATGGCGATCTGAAAGTGCGTGTAGCCGGGGAGCTCAACGCTGGAATACTTCTCGGCCAGTGAGATGAGCAGCTGGGCGAGTTCTTTTACCCGCAGGCGCGTGCTGCGGAGCTCGTGACGTAGGAAGAGCTTGAGGTCCACAAGGACCTGGTCATTACGACTGCGTCCGGTGTGGATCTTCTTGCCCACATCACCAAGCTTCTGTGTGAGCACGGCCTCGACGTGCGAATGAATGTCCTCGCAGGCAGGGTCAATCACAATGCCATCACGATCAATCTCTTCGAGCAGGTCCGATAGAGCGCCCGTAAGCTGACGTCGCTCGTCGTCGGTGATCAGGCCCACGGCGCCAAGCATCTCCGCATGAGCTATGGAGCCGACGACGTCCCAGCGGGCAAGACGCGTATCGACATCGCGGTCACGTCCAACAGTGAACGACTCCATCAACGCATCGATAGGAGCCCCTTTATCCCATGGCTTCATTGCAGACTCCGCATGGTTGTCTCAAGCAAGTGAATGAACGTGGCAATGCCCGACTCGACCTCATCAATTCCGATCCACTCGTCGGGCGTGTGCGAACGGGCGCTGTTGCCCGGACCGATCTTCAGCGAAGGCACGCCCACTGGCAGTAGCGCCTGGTCGGACATCGTCGGACTGGCATAGGTCTGCATGCCAAGCGCGATGCCTGCCTGCACGAGAGGATGATCAGGAGAGATCGACGATGAGCGCAGTCGCATGGAACGGGGCTGGCAGTCGCAGCTCACGTGCTCGCGGATAACCGCTAGCACATGCTCGTGCGTGTGCGAGCCGGGAACACGCACGTCAACAACGGCCGTGCACGCGTCGGGGACGACATTGTGCTGCGTGCCGGCATTGATCTGCGTAACGGTCATGGATACACCGCCGAGGTCGCTATTGGTATCGTCAAATTCAAACGTGCGGAACCACTCGATGTCTGCGAGTGCAGCATAGATGGCGTTGACGCCTTCGTTGCGAGCGGCATGACCCGTGCGGCCGTGCCATGTGCAGTCGAGCACCATCAGGCCGCGCTCGGCAATGGCCATCTGCATCTGCGTAGGCTCGCCAACAAGAGCGCAGGCAATCGGGTGCACGCTGAACACCTCACGCGTCAGCAAGGCCATACCGCCGTCACCGCTGACCTCTTCCTCCGCCGTTGCGGCAAAGGCAAACTGCACGGGAGTATCGGGCTGTGCCGACATGTGCAGGTAGGCCGCGAGCATCATCACCAGCGCTCCTCCGGCATCGTTGGAACCCAAACCATAGAGACGTTCGTCGATGACCGTCGGCGCAAACGGATCATGCGTCCATCCGCCCCCTGGCTGAACGGTATCGTGATGCGAGTTGAGAAGCCACAAGGGGCGAGCATCGCGCTCGGGAATGGAAACAATGTTATTGCCAAGACGCATCACCGGACGTCCGGCACTGCACAGAACATTTTCGATGATGTCGGCCGTGGCATGTTCCTGACGGGAAAAGGACTGCGTGGCGATGAGCTGTTTGAGCAGATCGATCATACGACGCGTGTCCCGGACATGGTTCCACAGTCATCGACATGCTGGATGACGACGCCCACGCCAGCCGCAGCAGCGCGCACGGCATTGGTGATCTTCGGCATCATACCCTTGGTGATCACCCCGTGCTCGACAAGGCCGGCGACATCATCAGCATGAACGACGGGGATGACCGATGAAGGATCATCGATCGACGCAAGCACGCCGTGATGCTCGAAGACGAAGTGCAGCGACACACTATCGTTGTTGCCGACGGAGGTCTTTGCCAGAGCGATGGCGATCTCGGCAGCCATCGTATCGGCGTTGGTATTCAGAAGCTGTCCGGCGCCGTCATGCGTGAGCGGGGCAACGACAACGCTCAGGCCTTGATCGAGGAACATTCGCAGCCGGTGTGCGTCAACGTGCTCAACGTCGCCCACAAAGCCAAAGTCGATCGTCGGATGCTCGCGCTTGCGAGCGCACACAAGGTCGGCATCGGCACCTGTCACACCGATGCAGGCTCGCCCCCTGGCGTGAAGCTCAGCGACAAGCGACTTGTTCACGGCGCCGGCATAGGCCATCACCACGATCTCAAGCGTTGCGGCATCGGTCACGCGACGTCCCTCGACCATTGTCTGCGGCACATTCAGCTGCTCGGCAAGACGTGTAGCGATCACTCCCCCGCCATGCACAAGTACGCAGGGTTCATCAAGACTGGCAATAGCCGTTAGCACCTGCTGGCGCAGATGCGGCGTATCGATAACGGCACCACCGATCTTGATAACGCGCATTAGCCGAGACCCTCAATCATGTATGACAGAACGGTCTGTGCGGAGACAACGCGGTTGGCCGCCTGCGGGATAACGATCGACGTTGGTGCGTCGATCACGGCATCGTCAACGATCATATTGCGTCGCACCGGCAGGCAGTGCATGAACTTGGCGTTGTTGGTGCGCGACATGGCCTTCTCTGAAACCGTCCAGCCTTTGTCCTGTGACAGGATAGCCCCATAGGGCTCAACGGCGGACCAGTTCTTAGCATAGATGAAGTCGGCCCCCTCGAACGCTGCATCGCGGTCGTGCATCACAGTAGCATCGCCAACAAACGAAGGATCAAGCTCATACCCTTTCGGGTGCGTCACAACGAGCTCCACATCCGCATGGCGCATCCACTCGACGAACGAATTGGCAACTGCCTGCGGAAGTGCCTTAGGATGGGGCGCCCAGGTGAGGACGACCTTCGGACGCTGACGTGTCTTGTGCTGCTCGATCGTGATCAGATCGGCAAAGCTTTGAAGGGGGTGCCGTGTTGCGCTCTCGAGACTGATCACCGGCACGCCGGCATAGGCGATAAACTTTTCGAGTACCGTCTCCTGGTAGTCGTGCGCGCGGTCGGTGAGTCTGGCAAACGTTCGCAGACCCAGCACATCACAATACTGTCCCATCACGGCAGCCGCTTCCTTGATGTGTTCCGTGGTCGATCCATCCATCACCACACCGTCTCGCGTCTCCAGCGTCCACGAGTCGCTTCCGGCATTCAGCACGATCGTCTCCGCGCCCAGCAGCGAGGCCGCTTTCTGCGTGCTCATACGCGTGCGCAGCGAAGGGTTCATGAACAGCAGGCCTACGGTGCGACGTTTGCCCAGGGCGTCGTTCCTCCACGGTTCCGCCGCATAGCCGAGTGCACGCTGCAGCGCAGCATCAAGACCGGGTCCGGCAATAAGGTCATCAACAGAAGTAAATCGCTTCATGAACGGGGCTCCTAATACACCGAGGCCTTGGACCGCAGTCCGGACGTTTCCTCGAAACCGAACATCAGATTCATATTCTGCACGGCCTGACCGCTAGCCCCCTTCAGGAGGTTGTCGATCACGCTCACAATATTCAGCGCGCCACTCGAAGCCACGATGCCGATGTGGCACATACTGGTGTTGATAACGGATTTTAATGATGGTTCAGCTTCGACGATCTGAACAAAGGGATGATCAGCATAGCGCTGACGGTACAGCTCAGCAACTGCCGCTGCATCCCAGCGTCCGGGCACAACACAGCTTGCATGAATGCCTCGTGTGAAAGGTGCACGCACGGGAACAAAGTGCAGATCAATATCACCTAGAGTTTGCAAAATCTCCGCTTCGTGCTGGTGCGAGAAGGTCTTGTACGTGCTGACGTTTGAATCGCGCCATGAGAAATGCGTGGTCTCCGACGGCTGAACACCGGCACCGGTCGACCCCGTGATCGCATGCACAACAGCTACGCCACCAAGCTGATTCGATTCTGCAAGAGGAAGTAGAGCCAGCTCAATGGCCGTGGCAAAGCATCCCGGATTGGCGATGCGCTTGGCACTTCGGATCTTTTCGCGATGCACTTCGGGCAGACCATAAACGAATTGATTATGCTGTGCCGTATCGCGATGATCCGTGCTGAGATCAATGATCCACGTTGATGCGTGCTGCGGATGTTCGGCAATCCAGCGCGCACTGTGTCCATGACCAAGACAGAGAAAGATCACGTCTGCATGATCAACATCCTCGGCGCAGGTGATCTGCGTCCACCCTGCGAGGTCCGGATGCACCTCAGCCAGTGGACGTCCGGCAGATGAATTGCTCACGGCTACAAGCCCCTTCTCGCCAACCTCCGGGTGCGAGAGTAACAGTCGGATGAGTTCCCCACCCGTATAACCGGCGGCTCCTATAACAGCGGCGCGGATCATTTCGATTCTCCGTTGACGGATGACCAGAGTGACGTAGCCAGCGCGCTGATGATGGCAAAGCCCTTCGCATCATCGCCGCCCCAGGCGCGGTTCTCCTCGCCATAGGTGGCAAAGCTCGAACGCATCAGGTCATGGGGCGAGGTGATGCCATCGACAGAGAACGTCCCCTCCGAGACGCGCAGTGTGACGTCGCCCGTCACACACTGCTGGGTGTTATCGAAGAATGCTTCGATGCTGCGCATGGCCGGCTCGAGGAACTGGCCTTCGTGCAGGAGCTGACCGTACCAGAGCGAGAGCTGGTCCTTCAGGTTCAGCTGCCACTTTGTGAGGGTGTGCTTCTCCAGCGCATGATGCGCCTTGATCGTCATGAGTGCCGCCGGGGCTTCGAAGGCCACACGCCCCTTGATGCCAAGGATCGTATCACCCACATGCATGTCACGTCCGATGTGCCATTGTGCACCGATTTCGTTGAGACGCCGAAGAAGATCCACCGGATCGAGTGCTTCGCCATCGAGGAGCGTTGGGAGCCCCTTTTCAAAGTGCAGGTGCAGCGTCCGAGAAGCGTTTGGCTCATTCTTTGGATGCACCGATGAGGGCCATGCTTCCTCGGGAAGGGGCTCGTGTGACGTGAGTGTTTCACGTCCACCGATGGTTGTGCCCCAGATGCCCTGATTGATCGAGTACTTCGCCTTCGTCCAGTCACCCTCTACGCCGTTCTTCAGGAGATACTCGATCTCTGCCTCACGCGAGAGACGCTGATCGCGGATCGGCGTCAGCACCGGCAGTTCAGGCGTCATGATCCGGAAGATCACATCGAAGCGGATTTGATCGTTACCCGCGCCCGTGCTCCCGTGAGCAAGGTGTGTTGCACCAATGGAACGGGCATGTGCGGCGATGGCCATGGCCTGCACCACACGCTCGGCGCTGACGCTGAGGGGGTACGTGTCGTTCTTCAGCACATTGCCCGCAATACAGTGTCGTAGCACAAGATCGAACAGTTCGCGTGTGCGGTTCAGCGCGGTGTGCGAGGCAACTCCGCAGGCATGGGCACGCGCTTCGATCTGGGTGAGCTCCTGCTCAGAGAAGCCCCCTGTATCAACGATCACCGTGTGGACTTCCATGCCGAGATCTACGGCCAGATAGCGTGCGCAGTAGGACGTATCGAGTCCACCACTGAAGGCCAGCAGAACCTTGTTCATGCGCCCTCCGCTGGTGAATTGTTCGACGTTGCCGAATCGGCCAGCATGCCCGTGCATAGGCACATGGCGCGCTTCGTACGCTCGAGGATGTCGTAGTTCGGACAGGACTTGCATCCGCTCCAGAAAGCTTCGTCCGTGGTGAGTTCGGAGAAGTGCACGGCACGGTATCCTAACTCCGAGTTGATCTTCATCACCGCCGCGCTTGTCGTGATCCCGAAGAGCTTTGCTTCCGGATATCGCAGGCGCGAGAGTTCGAAAGCTGCTTTTTTGATCCGCCGGGCCAGGTTCTGCTTGCGAAACTCCGGCCGAACGATCAAGCCGGAGTTGGCCACGTAGCGGCCGTGCTCCCACGTTTCAATGTAGCAGAAGCCTGCGAAGCGTCCGTCGTGAGCAATAGCGATAATCGCTTTGCCTTCCGTCATCTTGGTTGTGATGTACTCCGGCGTGCGGCGGGCAATGCCCGTACCGCGCAGTTGGGCCGCCTGAAAGATCGTTTCGCAGATCTCTTCGGCAAAGTGGACATGTGATTGGTCAGCATGGAAAACGTCCACGCCAACCTCAACCAGAGGGTCGTTCATGTTGGTTTACTGTGACGGATGATGAAGAACGAACCGTCCGGGAAGGATCATCCGGAACGGTCTTCAACTCGGTGGTACCGAGGAGTGGGCTTGGCTGCGAGAGGGGTCAGATCGAAATGCACGGACGCGCGACCTGCCGGAGTTCTCGCAGCGGCAGTCGTCGTCGGTCGGATCTATATGTGCGCAGGTTCGTCAAGCTCTTTTCCAGTATCAGAGGCACGCAAACTTCGAAATAAACTTTCGAAACATCACAACGCTGGCGTGTTACCAAGCGATGAATTCTTGCTACGCGAAGTCTGCGCCATTTCGCCTTTGAAGGCCAGCAGCTTTTCGCGCAGTTCCGGGAAGGCAACAGAGAGGATCTCAACTGCCAGGATACCCGCATTGCGTCCGCCCCCAATAGCCACCGTTGCCACCGGAACGCCGGCGGGCATCTGCACGATGCTTAGAAGTGAATCAAGACCGCGAAGTTGCTTTGTGGCAATAGGTACGCCGATCACGGGAAGGGGCGAGTAGGATGCCACCATCCCCGGCAGGTGGGCTGCGCCGCCAGCCCCGGCGATCAGCACGCGCAGACCGCGCTCGTGAGCCGACGTGGCATAGTCGGCCATATCAGCCGGAGTGCGGTGAGCACTTACGACACGGACTTCGTGTGCAATGCCGAACTCGTCGCACACGGCTGCGGCCTCGCGCATCGTCGGGTAATCCGAATCGCTGCCCATGATGATTCCGACCAGTGGTTGCGTGCTCATGAGGCTACCTTCACATGTTCGTTGACGATTCGTTTCATGCACCCAAGGAGCTCATGGCGTCCGAGTGCGGTCTGACTTGACGTTGGTATGACGTCAACCAGGTGCTGACATTGAGCCAGTACGTCGCGCAGCTGCTGTTCGCGAGCAGCAACAACTGCGGGCTTCAGCTTGTCGCACTTGGTTAGCACCACAACATAGCGGCGATGCGCAAGTTCCAGCTCTTCGAGCATAGCCAGATCAAGGGGCTGTGGGTCATGCCGCGCATCTATCAGAACACACGTCAGCGTCAGCTGCGGACGCTGAGTGACGTAGCTCTTGATCAGCTTTGAAAACTGCTCGCGCTGTGTTTTACTGACCCGAGCGTAGCCATATCCTGGAAGGTCCACCAGCATGAAGCCCGCATCGGTGATGAAGAAGTTGATCTCCTGCGTCTTGCCGGGCGTGTTGGACACGCGGGCGATCGCTCCGCGACGCACGATCGTATTGATCAGCGAGGATTTCCCGACGTTTGACCGTCCGACCATCGCCACTTCGCACACCGATGACTGAGGGAAATGCTCCGAAGAGGTTGCCCCTTTCACGAACTCGGCATTGATGTGGAGATCGTGGGCCATGAGAAATGCGGTCAGTGAAAAAAACGAAAACGCCGGATGCCTAAGCCTCCGGCGTTTAGAACGTCAGTCATTTCGATTTTAGTCGGCTGATGCTGCGCCAGCGTCGGCACTGCCGGCATCACCGGAAGCGTCGGCCGAGTCGCTTGGTGCGTCCGCTGCGGGAGCAGCCTCAACGGCCGGAGCTTCTGCTGGTGCCTCAACATCAGCTGTGGCAGCTGTTGGCTCACCAGCGGCTTCAGCCTCTGAAGCGGTTGGTGTTTCTTCGACGATTGGCTCCTCGATCACTTCGGCGGCTTCTTCCACAACCGGGGCGGCTACCACGGGGGCGGCCTTCGGTGTGAAGGATGGCTTTGGCTTCGCTGGGCCCTTCGCTGCTGGACGGCGGCGCGTGGACGACGAGCGACCATCTTGCGGATTCGACCAGTCAACAAGCTCAATCATCGCTGTTTCCGATGCGTCACCGCGACGCAGACCAAGCTTGGTGATGCGTGTATAGCCACCATCACGCTCAGCTACCAACGGCGCGATCGTGTCGAAGAGCTCTTGGAGCACACCCTTGTTCTTGATGAAGCGGCCAACCATGCGGCGGTTGTGTACGTCCACACCAGCAATCGTACCGGCCTTTTCAGAGCGGTGAGCGTTGCGGGCGCGTGTGATGAGCTGCTCGGCAAATGGGCGGAGTTCCTTTGCCTTGGCTAGTGTTGTAACGAGCCGCTTGTGCTCGAACAGGGACGTAGCCATGTTGGCCATAAGAGCTCTCTTGTGGCTTGCCGTGCGCTTAAGTTTCCGTCCTGCATACCCGTGTCGCATGTCTTCTACTCCTTACCTGTCAATTTCATGATTTCGAAAC
>CAYMTW010000069.1:0-9182 GCA_964393485.1 uncultured Melioribacter sp.
GAGGGGGCTCGCTGTTCGGCGCGGACCGTGCCGGTGATCGACACGCTCGACTCCTGCGTCAGCTGTTGGGCATTACCGGCGATCTCCTCCGATACATTCGGCTTGAAGAGAACGCACTGCACAATGCCGCTACCATCGCGGAGTTTGATGAAGACGAGCTTGCCCTTTTCCGTCTTGTCGTACACCCAGCCGTTGAGTGTGACGGTCTGACCGATGTGATCGGCCAGGTTTTCGATGGCAACAAAGGATTTGTAGCGTGATTCCATCCACGAAAATACGGGAGAACTTGGCGAAGTTTGCGTCATGCATCGCCCCTTGTCTCTCAAACGACGCAATGCCGCCGTTCTCTGCAGCACGTGGTCCGACGGACTGGAATCGTGCATTCTGATGTCTGACCTACGTGATGCCTGCCCCTGCGCCCACTGCTCTGGAGAGCAGATCATGGGCCAGGTGGTCTTTCCTGGCATGAAAACCCTCGCACCCGGTATGAACGAGCTCAAGGCGCTGACCCCCGTGGGCAACTACGGCATCCAGGCGTCCTGGAAAGACGGGCACGACACCGGCATCTATTCGTTCCAAATGCTTCGCAGCATCTTCGAATCCAAGCGCCTGAGCAAGGAGACACTGGAGCAGATCGATGCTCAGCTTGAGGGAACTTCCAGGTAGAGCCAACTACCGTAGATGGTATTCCAGCTAGGCCGAAGATTTGTATCTACATTGTATCAAAGTCACGTTTTGTGCCGATGAAAGCTCATATCCAGAGATGGGGGAACAGTATGGCACTGTGTATCCCGAAAATCATTCTCAAGGAGCTCGGACTCATGGAACATCGTGAAGTTGAATTGCACGTAGTTGACGGTGAACTGCGGGTACGCCCAACCGCACCGCCTAACTCCTACACGCTTGAACAACTTGTCAAGGAAATCTCTCCGGATAACCGACATGAGCTCGTTGAGCTCGATGAACCTCGAGGAATGGAGGTATGGTAGTCCATGGCCTACACCCCGGATCGCGGTGGTTATCTCACCGAAATCGTACAATGGCGCCTCCGGCCTTTCCATTATCTGCCCTATTACGAGCGTTCGCAAGGGGTACCCGTATGAAGTTTCGGTCACGACAGCCAAGGGTATCAACGGGGTGGCGCTCGTCGATCAACTTCGGTGCATCGATTGGTAGGCCCGCTCCGGTAAGAAGGCAGTAACCCTGTCATCAGAGCAGCGCGCGGAACTCCTTGATAAGCTCGCAACGTTGACGGCGTAGGCTAACGAAGAGGGCGAGCACACAGTCTCGCCCCTACCGTCACCCCGTGATTCGGTAATCCGGTAATTCGGTAACTCCGTAACTCGGCAATTCTGTAACTCAGTAATTTCCCCTCATGTCTCGCATCATCACCGCCCCTCGTGGCTCGACGCTTACCTGTAAAAACTGGGAGATCGAGGCTGCGTATCGAATGATCCAGAACAATCTGGACCCGCAGAACGCCGAAAAGCCCGACGAACTGATCGTCTATGGTGGACTTGGCAAGGCCGCCCGCAACTGGGAAGCCTTCGACGCGATTCTCGAGTCGCTGAGGACCATGGAGGTGGATGAGACGCTGCTGGTGCAGAGCGGCAAGCCGGTTGGCGTGGTCAAGACGCACACCGGTGCTCCGCGCGTGATTATTGCCAATTCCAATCTCGTGCCGAAGTGGGCTACGTGGGACGAATTCCGTCGTCTTGATGCCATGGGGCTCATGATGTACGGTCAGATGACGGCCGGCTCATGGATCTACATCGGTACGCAGGGAATCGTGCAGGGCACCTATGAAACATTTGCCGAGTGCGCACGCCAGCATTTCGGCGGCACGCTCAACGGACGCTTCCTCCTGACTGCTGGTCTCGGGGGAATGGGTGGTGCTCAGCCCCTTGCCGCAACGATTGCCGGAGCGGCTGCACTATGCATCGAGATCGACGAGGTCCGCATTGACAAGCGCATCCGCGATGGATATTGCGACCGCAAGATGCACGACCTTGATGAAGCCCTGGCTGTCATCCGTGAGTACCAGGAGCGTCGGGAGCCAATCTCCATCGGTCTTGTGGGTAATGCGGCGGAGATCCTGCCACAGTTGCTCGAGCGCAACATCATCCCGGACGTGGTCACCGACCAGACCTCGGCGCATGATCCGCTCAACGGATACTATCCGGCCGGTCTTAGCAAGACCGATGCTGACGCGCTGCGCTCAAGCGACCCTCAGGAATACCTCAAGCGGTCCTACGCCAGCATCGGCGCTCACGTGCGCGCCATGCTGGGCTTTCAGGCCAAAGGGGCGATCACATTCGACTATGGCAACAACATCCGTGGCGTTGCCCGCGACTTCGACGGCGTCACAAACGCTTTCGACTTCCCTGGCTTCGTTCCCGCCTTCGTCCGCGAGCTGTTCTGTGATGGCAAGGGGCCCTTCCGTTGGGTAGCCCTTTCTGGCGATCCTGAAGATATCCGTGTAACCGATGATGCCATTATGGAGTTGTTCTCGGACAACCACCAGCTTCATCGGTGGATTCGCGAAGCGCAGGACCACATCGGTTACCAGGGCCTACCTGCACGTATCTGCTGGCTGGGCTACGGTGAACGGGCCAGGGCAGGCAAGCTCTTCAACGACCTGGTACGCGACGGCAAGGTCAGCGCTCCGATCGTCATCGGACGAGACCATCTCGACTGTGGAAGTGTGGCCTCGCCCCACCGTGAAACCGAAGCCATGAAGGACGGGTCAGACGCTGTAGCCGACTGGGTGCATCTGAACTTTGCCCTCAATGCTGTTGGTGGCGCCACTTGGGTGTCTCTGCACCACGGCGGAGGTGTCGGAATGGGGCTTTCCCTACACGCCGGAATGGTTGTCGTGGCCGACGGAACTTCTGCCGCAGAAGAAAAGTTGGCACGGGTATTGACTTACGATCCTCTAATGGGCATCTTGCGACACGCTGATGCCGGGTACGAGCGAGCAATCTCCAACACACGAAAGTTTGGCATAGAATTACCACTACCTCTTACACGCTGAGTTTCTCACCGATTTTGGACAACATGGCATAACTGCTACGTCGTTTTTACAGTAAATCTGCCGTTCTGGCAGGATTTCACGACAACACATAGCGGGAGTTGCCATGAACAGCATTGAATTCCGTCGCAAGACGGGCATCGTTCGCCAGAATCGGTCAAAAACCGAAATCACCACACAAGGAGGTAGTGCTATGGATCTCGCACTGCAAATTGAGCAGCTGTTCCGCACAGATCGGAACAAATATCTCGGATTCATCCGCCAGCGCGTCCGTAATCAGGAGGACGCCGAGGATATCCTTCAAGACGTTTTCGCGAACGTCATCGCCGCATCGAAAGATGTTAACAAGCCAATCGACAACCTGGCCTCATGGGTCTTTACGTCGGTTCGCAACCGGATCATTGATTCCTACCGCAAAAAGAAGACAGATACGTTTGCCGATCTCGGCACGGCTGAACAGCACGAAGAGGGCATGGACACGGTCGAGCGCTTCCTGGGCGACTACAGCTACTCGCCCGAGCAGGACTTGGTGCGGGAAACGATCTGGCAGGCTGTTCTGGAGGGTCTGGACGAGCTTCCGCCCGAACAGAAATACGTCTTCGTCAAAAATGAATTCGAGGGAGTTTCGTTTAGGGAGATGTCCGAAGAGATCGGTGTTAACATCAACACTCTTCTGGCCCGAAAACGCTATGCCGTCCTGTACCTTCGCAAGAAGTTGCAGGCACTCTACGACAACATCAACGATTGACCCCCGATCATGTCGATTCTAACGACAACAGCAGCCCGCACGATGATGTATTTCTGCAGCATCGGCGGGCTGTTGGTCGTTAATGGGGCAGCTGTCACCTACGTCTGGAACATGCTCATGCAGGGTCGGCAGAACGCTGAGCCTCTGCATTTCCTGGACGGCGTAGGGATCACGGCCTTTGCCTATGTGATCGTTTTTGCCATCAAGTTTGGACGCGGTGCTCGCCCCCTGATCAAGAAGCCACATACGTCTGACACAAGTGTTGAAGACAAGTGCGCTGAGATGACACCTGAGCAAAGGGGTGAACTACGTAAACACCTGGCCGCAACGTGCGGCCATACGAGTGATGAGAGGAATTCCTCTACATTCGTGAATGAGCATCCTCTCTGAATTCAAAGAGTTTGCCTCGCGGGGCAATGTCATAGATCTCGCTGTAGGCGTTGTGATCGGGGGAGCGTTTGGCTCGATCACCAACTCATTGGTGCAGGACATCATCATGCCTCCGATCGGCATGATCCTGAGCGGAGTCAATTTTGCAGATATCACCACAACACTCAAGCAGGCCGGACCAGACGGCAAGGGCGCTGTGGTGCTCAGTTGGGGGAAGTTCATTCAGGCCGTCATCAACTTCCTCATCATCGCCATGGCCATGTTTGCTGTCGTCAAGGCCATTAACACCATTAAGCGACGCCAAGAGGCTGCTGATGCGCCCCCTGCAGCTCCGCCCGAACCTCCTGTAGAGGTACAGCTCCTTATCGAGATCCGGGACGCGCTGAAGAAGTAGCGTAGATGGTCACGTGTGCGTCTGCGACCCTGGCAACAAGGATGATGCCGCCTACACCGCCTTCGATAAACTGTAGCTGTCCTCGAACGGACTCGGGATCTCTATCCCAGCCGCGCTTCTTGATCACAGTGGTACTGCCCCAGCCGCGCCGGCGCACTTCCTCCTGCATGCGCCGCACCGACACGCCCTGAACAATGGCATCGATCCGGTAGGTTTCGAACAGCGGTGAGTGTTCAGGCTCCCTTTCGAGGATGCCATACCCGATCCTCGGATCAAGCACGCCAGCCCCCTGCTCGGCAAAAAATGCACTCACGGCACCGCTGGCGATGACGGCGTTATGGGGCTCCAGGAGATAGGCTCCAGTTGTGACGATACGGGGCTGTGCAGAGCGGTAGTCCTCGTCAGGAGTCCATGAACTGTACAAGCCATCCTCATCCAGCAAGGTTACCAGCGAACGTTCCCCGGCGCCGGCATTCCAGAGGAGTCGCTCCCGGCATTCCGATCCGATGCCGATGTATTCGCTGCTAAAGGACGTTTCGGGGATCGCATCTCCCGGACCCGCCTTGATGCCTACAACTGTTGCTTGTGGCAAGCTGGAAAGGGGCGGCTCATAGTGCCGCGCATCGAATACTCGCTTTCCCTCGCTACGCCGAGAGGGGTCGGCCCAGACGCCATCCCAAGCCCGCGAGGCCAAATGTGTATCTGGCCAGCGTGCGCACACCACATCGACGTGATCAACGCCGTGACGGCGAAGATTTCCGGCGGCGATAGAACAGACCTGCTCATCGCCCTCGATCGTTACAACACGTCCGGCAACCTCTGCCAGGGCCGCCGCGTCAATGCCCGGTCCGGTGCAGATGTCCAGTACCTGCGGCAGACCTTGATAGGCCCCGGCATGATATCGGGCCAGAAGCGGATGCGTAGCCTGCTCGGCCATACGGCGGGTAAAAAGCCATCCGGGGCGGAGCTTACCCAGTGCGCGCGCCCGTTGCGTTCCGAGTGCCAGCTCGACGACGATCTGCGCCCTCTCGGCGCTGCTATGCTGACGTCGAAGGCGCTCCACCAGCGAGGCGGACACCTCGCCCCCTTGCGAAGAGATCAGCGACATGACCTCGTCAACGTCAGCGACAACCGCATCCGATTCGAGATACGACCTCATGCGCATTCCTTCGCCGAAAACCCCGATATTTGCGCCTTGTCCTGCACGACGATTGTCAACCTCTTCGAAAGATTCCTCGCATGAGCAGCAATACCCTCGACAACCAGCTCAACGGCATGGGGCTTCACAACCTTGGTGATGTCTATTACAACCTGACCGCACCAGAGCTGGTCGAACAAGCGCTGACGTATGAAGAAGGGATCCTGTCGGAGCATGGGGCGTTGTGCGTTAATTCGGTCCCCTACACCGGACGTCGTGCGAACGACAAGTTCGTGGTAGAGGAAGACGATACCAAGGGTGATGTCTGGTGGGGCAAGGTAAACAAACCCTTCTCCGAGGACAAGTTCAATGCCCTGAAGCGTCGGGTTTTTGCCTACCTGCAGGGTCGTGATGTGTATGTGCAGGATCTGATCGCCGGGGCTGACCCGACGTATGCTCTGCCGGTGCGGTTTGTACAGGAAGAAGCCTATCACTCGCTGTTCGTGCAGAACATGTTCATCCAGCCAACGGCTGAGCAGCTTGCCGACTTCGTTCCGGGATTCACGGTGGTCACTGTTCCGGGCTTCAAGTCCATCCCCGACATCGACGGAACGCTGAGCGAAGTCTTCATCATGCTGAGCTTCAAGCAGAAGCTCGTGCTTATCGGCGGAACATCCTACGCAGGCGAAAACAAGAAGTCGATCTTCACCGTGCTGAACTATCTGATGCCGAAGATCGGCGTCATGTCCATGCACTGCTCGGCCAACATCGGACCGGAAGGCGACACCGCCCTGTTCTTCGGTCTGTCCGGCACGGGCAAGACCACGCTCTCAACCGACCCCGAGCGCGCGCTCATCGGCGACGACGAGCACGGCTGGAGCGATGATGGCGTGTTCAATTATGAAGGGGGCTGCTACGCCAAGGTCATCAACCTAAACGCCGAAGCAGAGCCGATCATCTTCAATCTCACGCGCACCTTCGGTACGATCCTCGAAAACGTGGACATTGACGAAGAGACACGCGTGATCAACCTCGATTCGCAGAAGTACACCGAAAACACCCGCGCTTCCTACACGCGCGAGCGTATCCCAAACATCGCCGACGGCAACCAGGGCGGTCATCCAAAGAACATCGTCTTCCTCACGGCCGATGCCTTTGGCGTAATGCCGCCGATTGCGCGTCTGACGCCAGAGCAGGCGATGTACCACTTCCTCTCGGGCTACACCGCCAAGGTGGCCGGCACGGAAGAAGGCGTCAAGGAACCATCAGCAACATTCTCGACGTGTTTTGGAGCCCCGTTCATGGTGCACCATCCGAGTGTGTATGCGAACCTGCTGCGTGACAAGATCAACACCCACGGCTCACACGTCTGGCTGGTCAACACTGGCTGGAGTGGCGGTCCGTACGGCGTTGGCAGTCGCATGAAGATCAAGCACACCCGTGCCATGCTTCGCGCTGCCCTGACGGGTCAGCTCGACAACGTCGAATTCGTCAAGGACGCATTCTTCAACCTCAGCATCCCAACGTCGTGCCCTGACGTACCGTCAGAAGTCCTGAACCCACGCAACACCTGGGCCGACACCGCCGCCTACGACAAACAGGCCGCCCACCTCGTGCGTCTCTTTGAAGACAACTTCGCCCAGTTCGCCGAAAGCGTGGACGAGGCAGTGCGTTCGGCGATGAAGGCCTGAAACCAGGTTTGAGGTTTGGGGTGTGAGGTGATGTCATTCCTGCGAAAGCAGGAAACCCGTCATCGGTCATTCGTCATTCAAACCGCTCTGTCGTCGCAAACCATCCGCGTTTGCCGAAGGAGCTGAATGAGCTGGTCAGGATGGTGTCTTCATCGGCGTCTTCACCTTTTGCCAGAGGATGCGGGTAGACGATGTCGAAGACGTGACTCCATAGCAAGTAGTTAACCACGTGAACGTGGTACGACACATCCTCCTCAACGACCATGTCATCGGACAGAACGAGAGTCGAGACCACGTAGGCACCTTCTTCCCGTCGGATGTCGCAGTTGTACACCACGTCACCCGTCCAGCTGCGCGCAAAGGTCAGAACGCCATCGTCAATGGCGACGTCCCACTTCTCTTCCATAGACCCTGCGCGGAACACTATGCCGCGATCCGGCAGGTCTTTGATGTCCAGTGGGTAGGACATCGACACATCAACACGCACCGGATTCGCCGGACGCTTGCCGTAGAGATGCGATCCGTCTGATTCGCGTAACGTCATGAACTGTTCAGCAGTATCAGCATTTGACGTCGACGTTGTCATCGCCGTAGCGATCGCTCTGCAGTCGAAGATCCGCACGCCAAAAGGTGAGTGTTCTGCCTCGATCCAGCGAGGCTCCATGGATAATTCAAGGGGAGATGCTTGTTGACTCATGATGCAAGTTACGCCACCACCGCCTGACCGTTCTGCACGCTGTCACGACATGTGCGTAGGGCTGCCAATGTGAGTCGGTGCACCTCCTCGGCAACATCATGAAGGGGGCTTGCCGACTCTGGATCGATGCACCCAAGATCGTCCAGCAGGCGCAGCCAGAGCTTTACGAGCCGGGTTGAAGTATTGATCTCATACAGTGCCGATCGAAATGTGTCACGCGATGCGGCACCTGCTGCTCGTTCCGTCCACATACCGATATCCGTCGCAGCATCGAATAACCGCTTGTGTAATTCAAGGGCCTGCCCAGCCCCCTGACCCTGTACCCAGTGATTCGCAACGCGCAGCGTCAGCTCGTACGCTCGCTGCTGAAGTGGTGTTCCCATGATGTCCTCCAATGAGAAAGAATGTGGTTTCTCTCTTCGTGCGTTTTGGAGGAAAAACGTGACGCGCCCGTTGGGTTTTTGGTTTTGGGTTTTGGGTTCATGAGCTGTCAACAATGATTGGACATTTGTCCCTCAGGGACGAGGTGAGTCACAGCAGAAAACCCGGCGGCTCTTCATCGGGAGGCAGCGGGAACAGCCTGCGTACGAGTGGGACTAGGGAAGTCAGGTCTGGTAAAAGCGGCGAATCAGGATCTACCGATTCAACTTTTCCGTTGATCAACAAAGCAAGACCCATTCCTTCCTGCCTGTACTGGGCACGAATGGCGTAACTGGAACGGATGAATGCTGCAGCAACTCGGGCTCTGCCCTCATCTCCCGACAGTAACTCACTGCGTAGAGAATCCACCACTTCCTGAGGAGATGATTCGTGGAGGGTTTCATTCGGCGTCATAGATAGACCACTCATGGCACACCTCAATGTAATGCTCGTGAAAATTACGGTAGGATCGATCGAATCGGCGTTTCTGCGTAGCTATGGGTATGTCATGTCCACCGGCACGAACGCGACGTGCAACTCGCGCAGCAGTCAGCAAAGGTGTAGACGCACGGAGCAGACATATCTGAATCCGATATCCCATCGATTCAGCACCAATGAGCCGACCTGCAAGAGTCTTACCCGATAGCGTTGTCTCTATGGCAAACGATTGACG
>CAYMTW010000070.1:0-8991 GCA_964393485.1 uncultured Melioribacter sp.
GTGCCTGTGTTCGGTAGCGCCCAGTTTGCAAAAGCGATGTTGCTTTTGACCTGCCAACCGCAATCTGGAACGAGGATCTCCTCTTCTTCTGGGTCATCAACAGGCGGAGTTACAGTGTTCTCTCCACAACCAGCGATGATTAACACAAATGAGAGGACGAAAAGGAATTGCTTCATGCTGGGGTTCTGGATACGATGTGTGTTCAAAAATACTTCGGAGCTCGACTCAACAGCTCTGCGGCCCATTCCCAGTAGGAAGATGCGGATAAAACAGAAATGATGCGATTCGAGTTTTGACGTCGAAGGGTTAGTCATAACTTTGTAGAGCAATCAACTAACTCACGACCCTTCCCGGAGAAGAGACATGCGCTTTCTGACACTTGCCACAATCGCTGTATCGGCTGCACTGATGACGTCATGCAGCGATGAACCCACTGCCCCTACTGCTACTGCTGTGGGGACATACGTTCGTGCTGCGGGTACGTACGAAATTCACAGCAATGTCGATCTTACAATCGATGCAGCGACCGGAAAGGTAACAGAAACTGCTGTTCCGGACGACAGCACTGTGATTGTTGATCGCACCACTATCGACGGCGTCAGTAAGTCTATTGCACATGTGTACGAAAACGGTTCTGTTATCGATACGTTGGAGCTCGTCCAGAAGGGCAGTCTAGTGACGTCGAACCGCTTCCTTATCCAATTGGAATTGCCGGGTTCTGTGCTGAAGTTTGGACGCAGACAGGTCACTATTGCCGATTTTGACAAGTCATCGTGGATTGCTCTGAAGGACACGATCCTTCCTTTTGATTACCCAGCAGTAACCGGAGTAAAGCTCTCTGGCTCGTTGAACTTTGTCGGCAGGCAGCTTGCGGATGAAACGGTGACGATCAATGGCACCAGTTTTGCAACGAAGAAGGTGCAGATTGACCTCAACTCCGTCATTACGACGAGCCTCGGAGTGTCGGTTCCGATCAACCTTGTTCGAACGGTATGGTTTGCCGATCGAGTTGGGATCGTGAAGATTGAGCAGAAGCCAGCCATTGTTGACCTCGGACCTGCAGGAGCCCTGCTTGGTACTCAAAAGTTGACGGTCCCGGGTTTTGTGCAGACCGACAAGCGCTGGTCGGACAGCAACTAAGATTATCGATGGTGACAAGGGGCCTCAAAACATGGGGCCCCTTGTTCGTTTAACGCAATTCGCTCTCGGCTATGCAACGTGTCGGAATCACGTTGTTTATTCCAAGGCCGCATACAAATCCCGAACGACCTTGGCAGCATCATACTGCCAGATATGCTCTTGGGCATATCGCGACACGTTCTCGTAGTGATCAGGATCATCCAGCAAACGACGGCAGCGAGCAACCGCATCAACGACGTCAAACGGTGTTTCGACGGTTGTCTCGGGAAACAGCACATCACCGTGTCCCGTTGAACGTGTCGTAACGATCGGCACCCCTAGCGCTGCGGCATCTAGAACGTAACGCGCCCAGGTGTAGCGCTCATCCAAGTTGATCCATAGTGTACTGCGGCCCATGGATGTGTAATAGTCTGACATGCGGGATTCGGGATGAACCGTCAGATCCATGTCTCTATACATACTCAGTGCCTGCCGTGCAGGAGCCCCTTTGTCGAAGAGTGTCCCAAAACGCTTCCAATTGGTAAGGAGCTCTGATACACGACGGTGCATCCGGACGTGATAGCCATCGACAGGAAGGCCAAGCTGGCGAGCAACAAGGGCATCATTCCAGCGCTTCATCAGAAAGGCACATACATGCACGCGCCGCATTCGCTTGGCGACGGGTGTTGCACACGACATCACCCCTTCCACCGGATACGGGATTCCAATGCAGCGCACCGGCGTGGACGTCAGACGTTGAAGAGCTTCGGTAGCATGACGATTGATACTGATGACGAGGTCACTTGCTTCAAAGGCCTGATGTACCAATGTGCTCGGGACCATGTAGTCTCGCATGTCGCCCTCGAGCAGTGACACCCATGCTACTCCACTGCGCCGACGTTCAGCGAGACGTATGTAGCGAAGAGCCTCCTTGGGCTTGAACAGGCCATTGGTATTGCAGATAACAACGTCGTGGCCATTCACGTCATCTAGTGTCACGGATGCATGATCAACGTGCGTCCCCTGCGTGGCATGTACCCAGGCTTCTATGCCATTGTCGTACGGGGCATCATGGAGTCGCTCGTTCCAGGTCCAGCGACCCCTATTGCCCCCAATAAGGAGAACACGTGGATGTTTCACCAATGCCATCCACGATAGAGGTCCAATTCACCTTGCTCTGATACAATCATAATTGGAGAAATCAGTGCGCTGTTGGATCAATAAAGACGCTTCGATGTTTCCCGAAGGACGGCCACATCAAGCATCTTCCATGCGACTGACAATGGTTCAATGTCCATCCCCAAGTGTGATTGGCATTGGACGACTGAAGAACCGTGTCAGCCAGAGCAGCACCACGACGCCGAGACCGAACCAGATCACCCCGTAGAATGTTGACTCGGGAGAAAGATGCAACCACATGACAACGGTCACAATAATGCCCATGCTCGGTAGGACGATGTTCTTTAGAATCTGGCCCACTCCTGATATCTCCCGACGCTTATAGGCAAAAAGGAGAATAACGGAAAGGTTCACAGAGATGAAGGCGATCAATGCTCCGAAGTTGATCAACGAGACAATAAAATCGAGATTCATGTTGATCGCAAGCAGAGAAACAACACCGACAAAGACTACGGACATCGCCGGTGTGTGATACGTCGGGTGAACATATCCAAAGAAACGCGACACGGGTCCTTTACCGCCTCTGCCCATAACAAAGAGGAGCCTCGAAACTGACGCTTGCGAGGCCAAACTTGACGAGATGGTAGCAGCAAATGCCGCCGCTGTCAAAAAGATCTTCAGATACGGTCCACCCACCATCATCGCTATCTGCGGCAATGCACTGTTCTCGAGTGCATCAGCGTCAAAAACGCTGGTGTTGGGGAACAGAGACTGTGTATACCATGCAGCGATGAAGAAGACCGTCCCGCCGATAAGTAGAGAATACACAATAGCCTTCGGAACGAGCTTAACATCCTTTGCCTCCTCGGTGTACATCGTGATCGCATCAAAGCCAATGAACGAGAACGCTACGATGGTGGTCCCCGTCATGACCCTATCGATCTCCACGCCGTCATGCCAAAATGGGAGCATCGAAGCAAGCGTCCCATTCCCCATACCAGTGCCGAGAGCATTGTTTGCCAGGAAGACGTACACGCCGATCAATGCAACAACAAACACCAACAGAAACATGTTCAACCGCGAGGTATTCGACATACTGAACAAGCACATAGCCGTGATCGCAGCGCAGTATATGACCACGCTTACCCAGCCAGGTGCAAACGGGAAGAAGGCAGTAAGGTAGGAGCGAACGATCACCGCATTGACCAGTGGCAGGAGGATGTAATCAAGCAACGCAGCCCACCCAATGAGGAAGCCGATACTTGGCCCCATCGTTGCAGAGGAGTACGTATATGCCGAGCCTGCAGATGGGAAGACAACGGTCATTCTACCGTAGCTGATCGCCGTGAACGTCATTACCACCAACGCAAGAAGGTAGGCCGTCGGCACGACACTTGCTGTCTTTTGCGAGACGATACCAAAGGTATCAAAGACCGTTGTTAAGGTCATGTATCCCACGCCAAGGCCAACGATGGCCCAAAGACCCAATGATTTTGAGAGCCGCCCCTCACCGGATGTACCGGTTCCAACCTCACTCATGTGTCATTCCCCTTGAATTGATTTCTTGGCCTTGATTTACAACGTCTTGAGAATTCTCTCTGCTGCTAGCCGTCCCGTTTCGGCACCACCATTCAGATACCCTTGGTGCTCTAGACTGCAATGTTCGCCAGCAAACTGCAACTTTCCGACCGGAGCTCCGGCCACGCCATAGAACTCGGTCCACTGGCCCTTACCGAGGCAGGAATACGAGGCCTTCACAAACGGCTGGTCGGGCCAATGCATGCGCACCAGTCGCGTAGGCGTTACGGTCTCTGGGAATTTCCAGGCCGCATGTAGATGCTTCATGAACTCCGTCCGCAACTCATCATCTGACATATTCTTGATCACAGCGGCCATCTTACCACCGTAGAACATCGTGAGACCGCTGCCGTTGGGGTTGCGTACATGACAATTTTCCCATACCAATTGCAGAGGTAGATCAGTAAGGATACCGCCACTGTAATCGTTTGCTTTCCAGAATCGCTCCTTGAAGCCCATGAGGACCTTACCATTGGTTCCGTAGGCGAGCTCCTTTATGACTCGTCGTTTGATCTCAGGAAGATCAACGTTCAACTTTACATCACGAAGGATCGTAAATGGAATGGCCAGCACAACGTGCTCTGCAGAAACCGTAACCGTCTCAGAATCACGACTGAATGTGAGCACATACTGTTCACCATCCTTACTCAGCTCAGAGAGAACATGATTGGTCAGGGTACATGATTCGACGTCTTTGGCCAGACCTTGCGTGATTCCTTGGACACCACCACGCATGACGTACTTCTCTGCACCATCTCCGAAGAACTGCACATACGGCTCGTCCGAATCCTCGACTTTGGTTACGATGAGCGTGATCAGATTAAGGGGGCTAAGCTCAGAAGTTTCCAGACCATACTCTGTCAGATATGCCACGTCGAACAGCGAACGGAGCCATCCAGAAAGCCCGATGGTATTCATGTAGTCTTCTAAGGACATGTTATCAAGCTCTTTGGCCGGACTATTGCGCAGTTCAGCCAGTGAGACCGGCAAGCGGCTAGCATCTTGGGCAATACGCTCTAAATAGGGCTTGATCTCTTTGACGACGTCATCCATCGAGTAGGACTTACCGTCAAAGAAAAAGACCTCCAGTCCCTCAGCCTCAGCCTCCTTGTCGATCAATCCAACGCCGAACGTTTTCGCCAGATTGAACATGTCAGCATGACTTGTGTCAAGCCATTCTCCTCCAAGCTCAGCAGTTGCCCCCTCCACCACAACGTTGTTACCAGTGAAGGCTCGCCCACCGATACGTTTCGACCCCT
This sequence comes from uncultured Melioribacter sp., assembly GCA_964393485.1. Classification (GTDB taxonomy): domain Bacteria; phylum Bacteroidota; class Ignavibacteria; order Kapaibacteriales; family Kapaibacteriaceae; genus UBA10438. The sequence continues at coordinate 5,076 of CAYMTW010000070.1, forward strand.
CAAACAGCTCAACATTGACATTGGCCTTCTTCAATAGCCAGGTTGCGTGGAGCCCGGCAAGTCCGGCTCCAACGACTGCGACCTTGACCGAACGGTCTGTCTTTGCCGACGAGGCCTTCCCGCAACTCTGCAACAAGGCAGGCGTGGCAGCGGCTGCCACCGCCATGGCGGACGTCTTTATGAATGTTCGTCGCGTAGCACTGTGCTCTGCCTGAGCGATCGCTCTGCGAAGAAGTCGCATTAATGGAGTACGTGCCATGTCGTTTCAACCTCTCGATTTTGATGGTAGTAGTATCGTTGTTTCCATTGAAGAGGAAAAGTCTACTTTCATTCCTCACGCCGCAAAAAAGAAAGCTGAACGTCAGCGCAAAGCACGATCTCGGTACGTTCCTGCACTGGGGGGCTTGCTTCGACCACACTCCGACTGTCAAGACAGCCGATGTACCTGGCGTCAAGTCTGATCTTACTCCACTCCGTCGGCATGTAGGCTATCGTTGCTGTAAGACCAGCCGCCGAAAGGGCGTTATCCGGCAAGGGGCTGGCATAGCGTGTGTAGGAGAACAGTCCTGAAGGATCATGGATCCCCTCGAGCCGAGCTCCGGCCTGCCACGTTGGAGCCAGGTCCACATAGGCGGCAAGCATGCCGTTGAACATCGCTGATGATGCGGAACCGTCGGTAGGTAGCCCATAGGCAAGATTTAGCTCAGCCAACAGGTGTACCGACTCATAATGTGTTGTACTTGACAGACTGGCATAGAGCTGATCGTACTCATCACCATCGTCGGATGCTTCCCTACTCGCAAGCAGCTGAACAAGATGGGCATCCTCACCAGGTGTGTAGGACATTCCAAGCAGCATCGATGGAACACCGGCGCTGAGCTGATAGCTGGAAAATGAGGAGACCACTCCGCCCGTTACCGCAACATCACTAGCCGCGTTCCACGTGAGCTGCACACCCGAATGACACGCCGGATCCAGAAAGTATGGGATCGACATGATCCCACTGTAATTCTCAAAGCTGTTAACCGTTTCAATGCCAATAGGCGAGATGAACGCGCCAACACTGATATCGAACATCTCGTTGAGATGATATCCGACCCACGCTTCTTGCAACCATGGAAGGTCGAAATCCCATCCGGCCGCCGGAATGTCGCCGAACTGTACCGCGGCAGATCCAAACAGTCCAGGTGACTCTGCCTCAAGGCCTAGCGTCAGGATGTTGAGCCCCATTCCACCGCGCGGCGCGGAGTTTGACAGGTCGTACCATGGGCTATCACCCTTGGATGCACTGTACCCTGAGGAGTAGACACCAACAGCTCCCCATGGATTAAGCCTGATGGAAGTGGAATCATCGGCCAAAACCGGTGGGATCGAACCAACGCTGGCGAATACTGCAAGTGCAGCGAACTTCCGTACAATTGAGCTCATGAGCCGCCCCTTTCTCAGCGTATGATACGTAAATCGTCGCAACTATGCCATACCTCGGTACGTTATCTTTACCACCATGAACCCTCAGCCATCGCATACACTTTCGGTCCGAATGCAAATCCTCGAGCGGCGGCGGCTGCGTGCCTGGGAGCTGCACAATAGGGGCTGGAAGGCTGTGGATATTGCGGCGGCATTGGACGTGTCGTCAGCTGCCGTAAGCCAGTGGCTTCGACGTGGGCGCGAGAAGGGGGCTGACGGGCTCCGATCACGTCCGAAGCCCGGTGCTCCTCGAGCGCTGACCGACCGGCACTTGCTCATGCTTCGGGTGCTACTGAACTCGTCACCCCGGGACCACCGAATCGAAAGCGATGTGTGGACCCGTCCATTGGTGGGCGAATACATCGAGCGTCTCTTCGGTCGCCGGTTCTCCCTGCAACACGTCGGTCGGCTGATGCGCCGCATCGAACTTGATTCCAAGCCGATTCCCAAGGTCGTGCGCGTTGAACTAGAAGATCTCCTCCAGGGAGTAGACGTCTCCCGTATCCGTACACGAATTCATCGACGCCATGGCAACCATTGAAGCGGAAATCGCCACCATCATCACGATGCTCAACGACGTGAACGCAACGCTTGCCGAAACGCGGCGTGCAGCGACAACAAATGAGCAAAAGCTCATTCAATCACAGTCGATCCTGTCCGAGAACCAGCGCTTTGTGATGGAAGCGCATTCGACGATCGTCGAAACGATGACGAAGGTGATCGGAAATCAGGAGCGCATTATCGGCAATCAGAACACGATCGTCGATAATCAGAACACGATCATCTCATATCTCAAAATGCTCACGGCAGACGATCGATGATAAAGATCGATCTGCGTCCACTTCGATTCTATCTGCCGTTTGCGATCATCGTGCTCACGGGAGTGGTTTCAACTGTGCTTTCGCTTGACCTCATCAATCAGGTTCTGGCATGGTGGCCTGCAGCACTGACGATGGTCTTTGGGTCATTCATTGCCGGAGCAAGTGCTGAAGGGGGCGGAGCTATTGCCTTCCCGGTCTTTACTCTCCTTCTGAAGATCCCGCCGATCGATGCACGATCCTTTTCCTTTATGATCCAGAGCGTCGGCATGGTCTCGGCGTCGCTGCTGATCCTTGGCCGCGGTATTCCGGTTGAACTGCGTGCCGTGAAGTGGCCTGCCGTCGGTGGCATTGTCGGACTGGTTGCCGGAACATGGTTTGTAGCCCCCTACCTTCCGCCCGTGGAAACGAAGCTCTTCTTTGTGTCGCTCTGGATGGCCTTCGGGATCGGACTATGGAGAGCCAACCGGAGTCGCACGCGCACCGTGCGTCCGCGTCTGCCAGAGGTGCTTGCATCCAAGGACGTACTAACGCTCCTCACTGCCGGATTCATCGGTGGCATCGTAACGGCGATCTTCGGAAATGGTGTTGATCTTGTGACATTCTGCGTGCTAACGCTTTGGTACGGAATCGACGAGAAGGTTGCCACACCGACGTCCGTGATCCTGATGAGTATCCTCACCGTGAGCGGATTTGCCTTGCATGCCCTTGTTGAGAAGGACATTTCAACACCTATGTACCATGCCTGGCTTGCAGCGGCGCCGGTGGTGCTCTTTTTCGCTCCCCTTGGCGCTTTTGTGATCTCGAAGTGGAACCGCCTGGCCATTGCCAACTTGCTGGTGGTCATCATCGTGGTGCAGCTCATCGGCGCGCTGTATGTTCTTCAACCCAGTCCTGACCACCTTGCTCTGAGCGCTGGCGTGATAGTCGTCGGCTCGATCATTATGAGGGGGCTCGACAGAACCCAGAAACCATGAAGACTAAGATCTTTCTCGCGGTCAGCGCAATCCTTGTTGTGGCATACCTGCTCGGACCACGTCCGGCAACACCAACCTATTCGGCAACGCTTCCGAACCTCACCGATGACCTGCAGCAACTCGAGGCTGATGTAGAACATCATGAGGTCTTGCTCCCACTCAAACCGGACGTCGAAGCACGCATCCTCTGGGCCGACAGCACACGCTCTATCACAGACATTGCCATCGTGTATCTGCACGGTTTTTCAGGCACCTGGCATGACGGCTCCCCTGCCATTGAAGACGTAGCTCGCCGCACAGGCGCTAACCTCTACCTTGCCCGCCTGCACGGTCATGGCCTGCGCGTTGCCGAGCCCCTTGCCGATTACTCACCGGACTCGGTCTATGCCGATGCGGTGCGCGCTCTTGCCGTTGGCAAGCGCATCGGACGCAAGGTCGTGATCATCGGCACATCTACCGGCTGCACACTGGGTCTGATGCTTGCGGCCCGTTTTCCCGACGATGTCACATCGGTCATCAACTGGTCCCCCAACATCGCACTGCGTCACCCACTGAGCTTCCTTTCCAACAACCCGTGGGGTCTGGCTCTTACGCGAATTGTGGTAGGGGGCGACTACCGCGCCACCAAGATGCAGAACCCAGAACGCGCCAAGT
>CAYMTW010000071.1:0-8398 GCA_964393485.1 uncultured Melioribacter sp.
AAGACGTTGTGCTGTTCTCGCCCGCCTGCAAGTCGTTTGATATGTTCGCCAACTACGAAGAACGTGGTCGAGCCTTCAAGCGAATCGTAGCGGCCCTCTAGGCCATCAATGTCACATCCCGCTATCGAGATCCGCGATCTGCACAAGCGGTACGGGTCCTTTGTCGCCGTGAACGGACTACGCCTTACCGTCCAGCAAGGCGACGTATATGGATTTCTCGGTCCCAACGGGGCTGGTAAAAGCACCACCATCCGCATGATGATGTCGCTGATCGCCCCGTCGTCAGGTTCGATTCGCATCTTCGGGATGGACCTGAACACGGACCGGTCTAACATCCTGCGTCGTATAGGGGCGATCGTCGAGCGTCCCGATTTCTATAACTACCTCAGCGCACGACGGAACCTCGAATTGCTCGGACGCCTCAGCGGTACCGACGTCTCGAAAGCAGCCACCGACAAGGTCCTGGGAATGGTTGGCCTGGGCGCACGCGCAGAAAGCAAGGTCAAGACCTTCTCCCACGGCATGAAACAGCGTCTTGGAATTGCCCAGGCATTGTTGCATTCCCCGGATCTGATCGTCCTTGACGAGCCAACTACGGGTCTTGACCCGCACGGTATGGTGGACATGCGCGACTTGATCCTGGAGCTGGCTGCCGATCACAAGAAGACGATCTTCCTTTCCTCGCACATTCTGCCCGAGGTTGAGCTTACCGCTAACCGCATGGTCATCATCAATCGCGGACAAGCCGTCATTGAGGGGGCAGTGCAGGACCTGCTCAATGCCGGTCGCCTGAAGGTAACGATCGAAACTCCTGATGCGCAACGTGCGCTTGAACTGGTTCGCAACACACCCGTCGGCTCGCATGTACACTCGTCAACCGAGTCCACGCTGATCCTGATGCTTGAGCGCGGAGAGATCGCCGATGTCGTCTCGATGCTCTCTGGCGCAGGGGTTGCCCTGCTGGCGGTCACTCCAGTGCGCTCGTTGGAAGATTACTTCATATCGCTAACCAGGGAGGGCGCATGATCCTGACCGCCTATCGTGTGGAAATGTCCAAGGTCTTCTCCAAGTGGAGGACGTTCATTGGCTTTCTTGCCCTGGCCGTGCTGATCCCAATCGTGGTCGTCGGCATGAGCATGCAGGGGGAGCAGTTCTTCAAGTTTGCAACCTCAGGGCTGAAAGACACCTTTGAGTTCACAGGGCACCTGCTCAACGGCTATGCTGTAGCCTACATCATCTTCTCCTCGCTCTACCTTCACGTACCATTCCTGATCACTCTCGTGGCCGGTGAGGTGCTTGCCGGTGAAGCCACTGCTGGCACCTACCGACTGCTTCTGACTCGCCCCCTTTCACGGGCCACGATGGTCAACGCCAAGTACTTTGCGACACTGACCTACACCTTTCTGCTCGTTGTCTGCATGGCCGTGCTCTCGCTCGGACTTGGCATTGGGTTTCTCGGCACTGGCGAGGTCTTCATCATCCGACAGCAGATCACCATTCTACAGGCCGACGACCTGATGTGGCGTTTTGCGTACGCCTACGCATGGGCCTTTCTGGCCATGGCCACGGTATCGAGCGTCGCCTTTCTGTGTTCGTCGCTCGTTGAAAACGCCATCGGCCCGATCATGACAACGATGTCGATCATTATCGTCATGACCATCATTTCGGCCATTGATGTCCCGCTCTTCGACTACGTGCGTCCACTGTTCTTTACCAACCACATGAACAGTTGGAAGTTCTTTTTCGATGACCCTGTTCGGTGGGACCGCATCGGTCCATCGTTCCTGGCACTGATGCTCCACGTGGTAGGCTGCTTCATTGCAGCGCACATCATCATCCGTCGAAAGGACATCCTGACGTGATACGCCCCCTGATCATCCTTGTTCTCGTCGTCGCAGCCATCGTTGAACCGGCCAATGCAGCCACAGATGCAAAAGCCCTGCTGCTCTCGATCCGCAAGCGTATGGAGTCGAGCGGAAAGTATACAGCCGAGCTGCGTCTCAAGGTGGATATCCCATTCATGAAGGCACCTGAGGCCAAGGCCACACTGTCCTTTACACCACCGAACTCAACGAAGATCACATCCAAGGGATTTGCGATGATCCCAAAGCAGAGCACCGAACTCAGCGCACTATCTCTGCTCTCGGGCGAGTTCGCCGCCATCGACATGGGAACGGAAAACTTTAAGGGGCTCACCCTGCGCAAGATCAAGGTCATACCGGCCGATGAGACCGGCAACATCGTCGTTGCAACTCTGTACATCGACGAAGCGGCCCTGCTCACGCGTAAAGTCACAGCTACTGCGAAGTCCGGCGGTACAGTGGCTGCCGAACTGGTCTATGACAACGCCAAAGCCGCTTCTTACTGCCTTCCGTCGTATATGAAGATCACCATGGAAGTACCCAACTTCGAGATCCCCCGCACCATCACGGGCGATTTTAACGAGTCGTCGCAGCCCAAAAAACAGTCAGACCCCAACGGCAAGACAAAGGCCAGTGTGGAGATCTGGTATGAGCGATACAGGTTTTAGGTTTTAGGTTTTAGGTTTGGGGTGTGAGGTGTAAGGTTGTCATTCCCGCGAAAGCGGGAATCCATCTTCAAATGCATGGATCCCTGCTTTCGAAGGGATGACGGGCTCACACCAGCACGATCCCGACCGGGCAGTGATCTGAGCCCATCACGTCGGGCAGGATGAAGGCATTCTTCAGGCGTGGGCGCAGGTCTTCGGTGATCCAGTGATAATCGATACGCCAGCCGACGTTGCGTTCGCGGGCTCGGGTGAAGTAGTCCCAGTAGGTGTAGTTATCCGGCTCGTCGGGATGGAACTCCCGGAACGAATCGAGCCAGCCGTCGGCGGTCATACGATCCAGCACGGCGCGTTCTTCGGGCAGGAATCCGGTGTTGCCCGAGTTTTCTTTCGGACGTGCCAGATCGATCTCATGGTGAGCGATGTTGTAATCTCCGCAGACCACAATGCCCCTTCCCTGCTTTCGTTCTTCGGCACACCGGGCAAGCAGCGCATCATAGAAGCGCAGCTTAAACGGCACGCGGGAGTTGCCCACAGAGCCATTCGGGAAGTACACGTTGTAGAGAAGGAACGACCCGAAGTCAGCCTCAATGATGCGTCCCTCGCCATCGAACTCATCGATGCCGATCTTGGTCGTTACGGAAAGGGGCTCCGTACGACTCATGATGCCGACGCCGCTGTAGCCGCTCTTGATCGTACATGAGTGCCAGTAGGTGTGCCAGCCCGGATGATTCTTTACCTCATCCGGGATCTTCTCGACATCGGCCTTGGTCTCCTGAAGACAGATCACATCGGCCTTGACTTCGTCGACCCAGTCGAGAAAGCCTTTCTTCTGCACTGCACGGATGCCGTTGACGTTCCAGCTGATGACCTTCATCGTCCAGCCTTGAGATCGGTCATGGTACACAGCGCATGCAGCGTGTAGCCAGCCTCAGCGAGTTTCTGCCTGCCCCCTTGCTCGCGATCGATCACACAGAGAACCTCCGAGGTGTCTGCTCCGAGCGAGCGCAGATCATTACCCGAGATGATGACCTGTCCTCCGCTCGTGATAACATCTTCGACGATCAACAGTCGCTTGCCTGCTACGTCCGGACCCTCTGCAAGCTTGCAGGTGCCGTAGTCCTTGGCCTTCTTGCGCACGAAGACCACAGGTAATCCCGACGCCAGCGAGAGTGCCGTAGCAATGGCCAGTCCGCCCATCTCGAGTCCTGCCAACATTTCCGTACCGTCGGGAATCATCGGCAGCATCTGCTCGGCGATGGCTCGCAGAAGGCGCGGATCACTCTCGAACTGGTACTTATCGAAGTACTCATTGCTGATGATCCCACTGCGGAGTTTGAACGTACCCGTTATGTGGGCAACGTCATAAATGGCGTGAGTAAGTTCTTGGTGTGTCATGGGGCAAATTTCAGACTTCAAACGCAAACGGCGACGCTGGCCGAGCCAGCATCGCCGCAGTGTTGAAAAGTTTTAACGGAGCTAGGGAGCGTACACAAACATTCGGCTGATCTCGCCAGCTGCGCTGCGTAACCGCACAATATAGGTTCCTGCCGATGGCAACATTGTACGCGTGACAGATATCGAGTGTGAGCCATTGGCCGGGATGGTTACGTCGACCGACGACACAACCTTACCTGTAAGGTCAAGAATACTCATACTTGCCTGACCTGGAATAAGGTCTTTCAGTTGGATTGTTGCTGACTCAGTCATCGGAGTTGGGACGATCGTCATAACCTGCGAGGTCATATCCTCATAGACACCTGTGGGATTGACTTTTTCAACCGTCACCACACAGACATTGGAGACGTCGATCCCACATTCGTTGCGCAGCACACAGACGTAGCGTCCAGCATCCGACAGTTTGACTGACGGGATTCGAAGTGAAAGCCCCGTTGCACCAATGATGTCCTGTCCATCAACAGCCCATTGCGCAAGCACCGGTTGCGAACCCGCTGCAACTGAAATATTGATCTCAAGAGCTGAACCTTCCTTCAGTCGGCGCTCGTATGGAGGCTGAAGACCCACCTCGGGTTGAAAAATGTTACTCAAAGAGATCGATTGCGATCGCGTAACGAGATTGCATGCACCGGTGACCTCTACGAAATACTCACCAGGCTCACGAGATGAATACGTTGGGAAGTTAGCGAGTGGAATGGGAGCACCATTTCTAAACCACTGATAGCTTACATCGATGCCCTCGGCAAGAACGCCGAGCTGGAAGAGCATTCCGCGACAAACTGTATCCTGATTCTGTCCGTTGGCCGCGATTGGCTGTCGCGTGATCACCGGTGGCGTGCGAACGATCACATTTGCCTCACGCGAGAATCTCGTCAATGTCGATGGGAAGCCCGTTACCACACAGATGTATCGACGTGAATCCGAGCCATCAGGATTGGCAATGCGCAGAACGTTACTTGTTGCTCCGCTGATGCGCCCGCCATTGCGTAGGACCAAACCATCCTCGGTGCGCCACTGGTACCCTACTCCGGCATCACCCCCTGACGAGGCAGCCGTTACGCGCAGCACGATGGTATCCTTCGGGCACACGATTGTATCAAGGGGCTGAGCAGTAATCGTAATCTGTGGGATTAGCACTCGTGCATTGCGCGAACGCACAGTGGCACACCCGCCCGTAACGACGCAATTGTAGAGACTTGACGTATCGGCTGGTGTGACATTCCGGATCGTCAGTGCATTTGTCGTAACGCCACTGTACTTCTGATTTTCAGTCAGAGCTACGGTACCACGGAACCACTGTAAGCGCTCACCCGCCGTTGTGGTTGCTACAAGTCGAACAGTTGTAGTGGTGTTCACGTCAACCTGCGTGAGAGCTGGAGGTTCTGTCGTTATGCGCGTACGAGTGAATACGTTGACTGTTGTTGGGTTCGTCGTGAGAGCGAGCCCGCTGCCCGACTGCACACGACAGGTATAGATACCCGCAAATGATCCGTTGACGACATCTGCAGCATACGTGCCGCCCGTTGCGCCTACGATAGCAGTACCGTCCTTGAACCACTGGTAGGTCAGCGACAGACCGGTTGCGTTGACGGCTAGCGTCAGTCGATCCGGGATACAGTGGTTGATCACCGCTGCCGGCTGCGATACAATACGCGGAACGCGGACACCGAATGCACTCAGTGTGCCGCTTACTTCATTACTCAAGAGAAGCATATCCGCGCCATTCGGACTTTCGCCTGACGGTACGTACTGCAGGACTTCCGGGCCAAGGTCCCCTACCGTTCCATTGTCAACGTTGACCAAACTTGGGGTGACGCTAAAGTTGCGAGCATTGGCATAATCGATATAGCGGCCAGCCGTAGGATTGGTGATGTTGTACATGAATACGCCACCAATGCGCTCGAGTCCAACAAAGACGTAGGCCGAATCATTGATCATTGTAGCAGCGATCGCCTCGGGTTCCGGCCCCTTATTGTCAGAGCGGTCGTCCATCGCGTTGGTCGTATGACCCGTATTGAAGTTCGTCGGGTATAGTGAAGCGAGACGAGTTTCAAACTCACTACCCGAATCATACAGCAGATTTCCGTCGGTATTCCAAACCGAGAATGAGCGTCCGCCCAGTGTGTACAACTCGTCCAGCTTACCATCACCATCAAGGTCGCCAATGTTACTGACGAGGTTTAGACGGCCAAGCTGCTGGTTCGTCTTCAACCCTGGCCATGCGTTGAGTAGCGCATCATCGATGTTGGCTGAGGCACCGCGCACTTCCTCGACAAACGAGCCCCATTCCCGTGCATCTCCCTCGTTTGCCGTCACAAGTAACGTCCGTCCGCCAATGGTGACGGCCGAGATTGCATCCGGCTGATACATCCCGTATACAGGGTAGTTGGCGATTTTGATGCTCGCACCAGTTCCAGCGGCATTATCGCGATCGCTGGCATCGAGTCCGTTCGGGATGTCAAAGGTGATTATTCCGAGGATCGGATCTGCGGCTGTGTTTACAGTGATGCTTCCGTTTGGTGGCGACGGTAGGATAGATCCGCCGACTCCGAAGTCGTTGTCATTGATCACGGCGAACGTCGTTGCGTTGATGCGTGCCAACCCTTCTACCTTATCCACGTTACCATAGCCGACCCCGGGAAGGAAGACCGCCTTGGCCTTCTTCACCGGACGCACGCCAATGGCTGCCAGTTCGGCAAACGTCATGGTTTCCCAGGTCTTGCCCTGCGGCAACAGGGCCACTGCATTCATGAGGTTCGTCGCCCCCTTGAGATTGATCTCAAAAACATACTTCCTGGCTGACAGGCCAGTAGCATCATCGCGCTCAAGGACAAAGAACTTACCAGCCCCGAGAGACACGGCATCACCGATCTTATCGCACGAACCGAACTTCTCGAACATCGGGTATAGATACTCGCCTACGACCTGTTTGGTGACGGTATTGAATGCAAGGATCCTACACCAAGGTGATGACCTCGATGTTGCATCAGTGGTGTTATCCGGGTCATCAATGCTTGACTGAATAAAGGCATAGAGAACATCACCTTCGATGGCGCAGGCTTCGAAACCGCGGTTTGCCCGACGCTTTGCATACACAGCCGGGAGGGCCTCGTTACCGTATGTTCCGGCGGCGGCATTTACCGAAGCAGCCGTACCCGCAGGGATGTAACGGTCGAGCAGACGGCCGGTGTTCGAGAAGTTGTAAATGGCCGGACGATACTCGTCAACCATCCACCATGTTCCGGCAGCATCAACGCTGATACCTTCAAGGTCGGCACCAAATGGATCATTGTTCAGATCATTGCCATTAAGATCGATCGGTAGCTCATCTGTGTAGGCCAGGCCCTGAGCGCCAGCCTGAAGGTTCGGAAGCCCCGTGATCGGCGTTGTACCGTCAGCACGAGTCAGACCAATGCGATTCACGATCGTGAATGATCCGGAGACTCGATCCAGTTCGAATCGAATGACTTCCGGTTGAAAGTTTGGAAGTGCAAAGGGGCGACGGGTAAGCCCCCGCACAACGGTCGGTTCACCATTGGGACCACGATCAGGATGGGTCAGAAAGCGGAGTTTGTTGGAGTCGGAGCCGAATCCCTCAAACCACAGTCCCGAAAACCCACCCAGGTTGATGGTCTGTCCTGCAGGAGTCGTGCCAAGCACCGGACGATTACGCCATGTGAAGTTGGTCGACCGTGGGAGCCCCTTGGTGTAGTCCTTAAAGCCGAGAGCAACGACACGCACGAGCGTGGCATTGTTGATGTCGATCACGGCGATCGCGTTATTCTCCTGTAGCGTTACGTAGGCGGTTGCGCCGTCGGCAGAAATGGCCGCATACTCGGGCTCGAGGTCCTGCGCCACGCTGGCATTCGGGCCATAGATGCGGATACCCATTGCACGAAGTGAATCCTGACTGCCATTAAGTGCGGTAAACGTCACCGTCTGCACGGTTGGCGCTGTTGGGTTGGTCACGTTGATGATGCTTACTGAACCTTCCGGATCGACGGTGTAGTTGACCTCCGGTTCGCCTTCGTTACACACAACCACTCGCTGACCATTCGGCGTGAAGGCTAGCATGTCGGGTAATGCCCCAACGGTGACAGACGACCGGAAGTTGCCGCTCATGTCGAAGAAAACAACACGTCCCGGGTTGCTCTTTACGGCATCTTCCATGGCCACGGCAACCAGCCCATTGCGTACTGCTACCGAGTTTACCCCGGCACCGTAGGTGGCCATGCTGATATCGCGGATCAGCACCGGCGCAGCTGGGTTTGCCATATTGATGTAGCTGATGCGATTTGCACGTGCATCCGTCACAATCGCGGTTCTTGTTGTCGGATCGTAGGTTACCGACTCAGCTGCGCTTCCGTCATACACGGCGGGCCGTTGTGTGTGGCGTCCGAGGTGCTGAAGCAC
>CAYMTW010000072.1:0-8082 GCA_964393485.1 uncultured Melioribacter sp.
GACAATGCGGACCATGGTACGGGATTCTATCTTTGCCGACGATGAGTTACGATGCCAGACCAATTGGGGTGTTCGATTCAGGGATCGGCGGGCTGACGGTGCTGCGGCACCTGGTGCGCATGATGCCACATGAGGACTTTGTGTACCTCGGCGACACAGCCCGTGTACCCTACGGCAACAAGTCTGCCGAAACCGTCCGCCTCTATGCTCGGCAGTGTGCCGAATTCTTGCTTCGTCACGACGTGAAGCTCATCGTCGTGGCCTGCAATACAGCATCGGCACTGGCACTGGATGAACTTCGATCGATGCTACCAATACCAGTGCTGGGCGTGATTGAACCTGCCGCTGCCCGTGCTGCTGCAGTGACGCAGAGTGGTTCGATCGGTGTCATCGGCACACGCGCAACGATCAACTCCGAATCCTACCCACGATCCATCACGGCTCATGCCGGCACACGCAGCCTCTCGATCCATGCCCGACCGTGTCCGCTCTTCGTGCCCCTTGTCGAAGAAGGATGGGTAGATTCAGAGGCAACCAAGCTTATCGCGGAAGAGTATCTGCGACCGCTTCGAGTTGCTGGCATCGACACGCTTGTGCTCGGTTGCACGCACTATCCGATGCTCGCACCAGTTCTCAGTGGCCTCCTACCTGGTGTAGAGCTGATCGACTGCGGAGAATGTACAGCGACGCAGGCCCTCGGACGCATCGTCCATCAAGACCCCAGCCACTCGGCGAGGATCTCGTTGTACGTCACTGACAACACTCCGGCATTTACGTCTCTGGCCTCGACGTTTCTCGGTCGACATGTCGATGAGCCAGTTCGCGTCAGTCTCGAACCTCTCTCTTCGAAGGCCTGACGCAAATGTTCACCTATGTCATCCGTAAGGTTGTATACACGCTGCTGGTTCTCAGTGGAGTCGTGATTGTTACGTTCTTTATCCGACCACCAGGAGATCCAGCTCGGGTTCTGCTTGGACAGCGGGCCGACTCGGCATCGGTGGCGGCGTTGCGCGAGCAGCTGGGACTTGACAAGCCTCTTCCTTACCAGATCGGCGCCTATGTCTCAAACCTGTCACAAGGCGATATGGGGCGGTCCATTGCGACCAACCGTCCGGTAACAGAGACGATCAGCGAGCGATTCCCGGCCACTGCCCTGTTGGCACTCACATCTATCGTCATCGCTACGATACTCGGCATCGTACTCGGTGTGATAGCCGCGTGGAGGCCCAACTCCTGGGTTGATACGTTGACAATGTCAACATCGTTGCTAGGCATATCACTTCCAGCCTTTGTGGTTGGTCTTCTTCTGGTGCTGATCTTCGGTGTTGCTCTTGAATGGTTTCCCATCAGCGGATACATCGATCGCGGACCCGAGCATCTCGTCTTGCCGATGATAACATTGGCTATTCGCCCCCTTTCGGTGATTGCCCGCGTCACACGTTCAAGTATGCTCGACGTATTGGGGCAGGACTACGTGCGGACCGCCCGTGCCAAGGGGCTATCAGATCTCAGCGTCTTCATGAAGCACGCTCTACGCAACGCGCTCAATCCGGTGGTCACGACCGTCAGCGCATGGTTCGCAGGACTGCTGGCTGGAACATACTTTGTTGAGTTCATCTTCAATTGGCCTGGCATCGGCCTTGCGGCATTCAATGCCATAGAGAAGCTCGACTACCCGATGATCCAAGGCACGGTGCTCTTTACGGCGATCATATTTGTCACGGTCAATACACTGGCAGATATTCTTTACGGCTTCATCGATCCTAAGGTGCGGATATCATGAGCCATGACCACCGCTCAGAAAGTCCGTCGCGGCTCGCCTTTGCGCGTCTGCGCAAAAACAAGGGGGCCGTCATCGCGATGACAGTTCTTGCGATCATGATCCTGGCAGCCATCGCTGCGCCGCTGATCACGCCATTCGACCCGACGACACAGATCCTTGAGTATAGTGTAAAGCCTGCCGGCTTCACAGGGACGATTCTCTACAAGCGCAATCCGGCGGATGCGACGGCGCCGTCAATCATTGCCGTTTCCTCCTGGGAGTTGCGTAACGACACGGTGCACTATCGTGATCCAGCCGGCGAACCCTATCACATCGCACGGTCATTGCTGATAGGTACCACTGCAGAGGACTTTTCAGCACGTCCAACATTTTGGCTAGGCACGGACAGATTTGGGCGTGACATGTTCACGCGACTCATCTATGGAATGCGCGTCTCGCTGAGCGTGGGTCTTATCAGTGAATCAATCGCCCTGATGATAGGCATTCTGCTTGGTGCACTAGCCGGGTACTATCGTGGCCGCATTGATGACGGGATCATGTGGCTTGTCAACGTAGTATGGTCGTTCCCAACAATCCTGCTGGTTGTGGCATTCTCGGTACTTCTCGGCAAGGGCTACTGGCAAACCTTTGTAGCCATTGGCATTTCTTCGTGGGTGGACATTGCTCGAATTGTCCGTGGACAGTTCTTCAGCATCCGAGAGCAGGAATACATCGAAGCCACACGCGCCTTGGGCTATGGCTCTATGCGTACGATCTTCCGACACATGCTGTTGAATGCCACAGGACCAATCATCGTGCTCTCGACGGCCGGATTTGCCACAGCGATCATCGCCGAGGCATCGTTGAGCTTTATTGGGCTTGGCGTGCAGCCCCCTACACCATCATGGGGTCAGATGATCAAGGACGGTTACGGATACATTGCTCTTGGTACGAACTGGGGAATGACCCTGTTTCCAAGCATAGCCATGGCTATCGGCGTGCTGGTCCTGAATGTTTTCGGTGACGGACTGCGCGATGCCTTTGATCCGAAGACGAGTCAGCGATGATCGATGAGATCCTGAAATCGGGCACGTTCCCGTCCGCTCTGCTACTTTTTGGCGAAGAAGACTTCCTCGTCGAACATGACGCGCAGCGCCTCTACGACGCTGCTGCCAAGCAGGATGCCACGGGCATGAATTGCGATGTTTTTGATGGCGAGCAAACGTCACTTGATGCGGTTCTATCCGTAGCTCGCTCCTTTCCAATGATGTCCGATCGACGCGTTGTCTGGGTGCGCCGTGCAGAGAAAATGCAGGCTCGAGATGCCAAAGGTTCAGATGCAATGACGATATATCTGTCGAATCCTGCCGAAACGACCGTACTGATCTTTACTGCAAGCCTTCCGGCTGCAGATGGGATTGGCAAGCTCAGGCAGCGCCCGGATGGCGTCAAGAAGAAGCTTTCGAAGGTACGCTACCCTTTTAATGCCCTCATTAACGGGGCTTCGTGGACCGAGTATCCTCGTCTGGGTGAAACCCAGGTCCGCTCCTGGATCATGAGTCACTGCCGAAATCTCGGAATCACGCTGCCAGCTGAAGCACCCGACCTGCTGCTGGCACGACTCGGTCCCGGTCTGCGGGACATCTCTATGGAGCTCGACAAGGTCAGAACGTTCATCGGTGATCGCTCCGAGGTCCGACTTGATGACATCTACGCCGTTGCCGGAAGTACTCGGGAGTTCAATGTGTTTGAGCTCCAGCGTGCCATCGGACGTCGCGATGCACCCAACGCTATGCGAATCCTCAGAGCCATGCTCGAAGCAGAATCTCAGGAGATCATGATTCTGACCATGCTCACACGTTACTTCACTTCGCTGTATGCTCTGATCGACCTGAGAGCCCTGACCGACCAGTCACAGATCGCCCGCCAGAGCGGACTGCAACCCTTTGCCCTGACAGAGGCTTTTCAAGCCCTGGATCAGCTTGGCCCGCGGCGAGTTGAAAATGCTCTCCATCACCTGCGTCATGCCGAGCGTTCACTGCGCAGTTCTTCAGACCGCCAGACAACAATGGAGGTCCTCATCGCATCGATCATCGATGCTGACTAAGCCCCCTGCCGTATCTTTGCCGCGTGAACGAAGAATCCACTACTGCCTGCGAGCGTGCCGCCCAAGCCCAGCTCGACGCATATAACCAGCGTGACATTGATGCCTTTGCTTCGGTGTACACGGAAGATGTGCGTCTGATCGATCTGGCAACGGGAATGATCTTCTGCACCGGAATTGACGAGCTTCACGAGCGCTACGGTCGTCAGTTCGCTGAAAAAACCAACCTGCACTGTCAATTGATTAGTCGCATTGTCTGCCCTCCGTTCGTCATCGATGAAGAACACGTGACCGGGCTCACGGCTGATGCCCACGTACACGCCGTTGCCACTTATGAATGTCGTGATGGAAAGATCTGCCGAGCCTGGTTTCTCCGTGAGGCGATCTCATGACCATGAAGCCAATTGAGATCGTCGCGGATCTGCACACACACACGACCTGTTCTGATGGAGTGCTCACACCGATTGAACTTGTGACAAAGGCTGAGCAGCGTGGACTGCGTGCACTTGCCATCACCGATCATGATAACCTTGATGCTCATCGGGTTCTTCAGCGTCTCGGTTACAATGGACCGTTGAACATCATTCCTGGCGTGGAAATTTCCTGTTATGACTTCGGTCGTGAGGTTCATGTTCTCGCCTACAATGTCGATATCAACAATGCGCGGGTTCAGGAGTACGAAAAGTTCTATCGTGAAGACCGAGCTCGGCGTGGCCAGGAAATGGTTGAGAACCTTGCAAAGGCACGAGCGCCGATCTCCTATCAGGAAGTTATCGATGAAGCTGCTGGCGCTCCCATTGGCCGTCCCCACGTAGCCACTGTCCTCGTGAGAAGGGGGCTCGCATCATCCATTCAGCATGCCTTTGACATGTATCTTGATATCGGCAAGCCAGGATATGCAGCAAAGACCCCGTTCCCTATCGCAAAAGCCGTTGAGATGATCCATGCCGCAGGAGGCATCCTGTCGGTTGCTCACCCGGGACGCCATTTCACGGACCCTCATATGTTCCTGCCACTGCTCGAAACTGGAATCGACGGCATCGAGGTCTTCCACCCTTCCCACTGGCATGTCACACGTGAATACTACCGAGTGCTCTGTGAACAGCACGGCAAGCTGATCACAGGGGGCTCGGACTTCCATGGTTCGCGCGATTACGACGAAGCTAACTTCGGTGTCTTCGGGGTCACGCGTACAGCACTCGAAAACATCACAGTGGCTATGCAATCCCGCAACGTTGCTGGTGGTGCACAGTCATGACCGAGAGCACATCTGCTTTTCCGCCTCTTTCAAGCAACGTCGGCGCCGGACGTCGAATTGGCATCTGCGCAGCACTCTGGCATCGCGAGCTCGTGGACGTGCTCCTGGGCGGTACACGCGAGACGCTCCTCTCCCACGGTGTTTCTGACCAGGACATCATCGTGATCGACTGTCCCGGGAGTTATGAGTTGCCTGTTGCCGCATACCATCTGATCCACAACTCCAACGTTGATGCAGTCATCGCGCTCGGAGTTGTCGTCCGCGGCGAAACAGCACACTTCGAGTATGTTTCCTCACCGGTGGCCCATGGGCTGATGGACCTGTCAACGTCCACCGGCGTACCATGCATGTTCGGCGTCCTGACCACAGATACGCTCGAACAGGCACGTCAGCGCTGTGGCGGCGTTCATGGGCATAAGGGGCGTGAAGCTGCGATCGGCGCCCTGCAGTTACTCGCTGCTTTTGATACGTCCGTCACAGCTCAATCATAAATCTGGCCTGCACACGTTGAACCTGCGTCCCGATTTCCATATACAAGTGACGCCAATGCGACGCTCCATAGCAATCATCTCGACCCTGTTTGCGGTGCTGACGGTCATACCAGCCATGTCCCAAGAGATTCGTCTGAGTGACTGGCAGACCATCTCATCTCTGTACACGGTTAAGGCGATGGACGTTGATTCCGAAGGGGCATGCTGGGCTGCTACCACCGGAGGCGTGGTGCGGTATGTGCCAACCACAGGAGTGGTGACCGAGTATCGCAACGTTGGCGCACTGCAGTCGCTGGACTGTTCAGCAATCTACTGCGATCGACAGACAGGGATCGTCTATGTAGGCCAACAGGACGGCGCACTGGACATCCTGCGTCCAAACGGAATGTGGACAAGTATCCGCGACATACGACGAGCCACGCAGTATCCCAGGCGCAGCATCCTTGGTTTTTCACGCCGCGGAGACACGCTTCTCATCTCCACAGAGTTCGGAATCGTCCTCTGGGATTCTCGATCGGAGGTATTCATTGCTACCATTGATCGCATCGGAAATCTAGAGGAAAACACCCCAGTACGTTCGATCGTCATCCGGAACGATTCCATTTGGGCAGCAACCGGCAAGGGACTTGCCGTTGCCCCGCTGAATGTGCAGACTCTTCGCCTACCGTCGGTATGGAAGACTCTGACAACGGCTGATGGTCTGGATAGTGATGATGTGACATTCTGTGCGGAGCGCGGCGGCGCGCTTGCCGTTACGACACGACGTAAGCTTTTTCTCTGGGATGGCGCTCGCTTTACGTCAGCTCTTGAGACTCGCGATGATATCAATGGCCTGGCTTTTATTGACGGTGCATTCGAGGTAACAACGCCCACGTTACTCTATCGGGGTTTTGACACCACACGACTGAACGTGACTGGTGCTATCCGCGGATATCAGGCCCGAACCATTGGGTCACGGATCATCCGTCTAGTTGCGATTGAGGGTATAGGCTATGGAGTTGTAACATCTGACGATACAGTGGTGATGGCCCCCATCCGTTGTCCATCTTCGAATCAATTTGCCGACCTTTCCATTGACACTCGAGGCAATTTGTGGGTTGCCACCGACGACAATCCGGGACGCGGCTTCGGAGGTCAGGGAGTGTCATGGTTTGATGGTCTCACATGGAAAACGATATCCACGGCCAACCAGCCCCTTCTTGCTTCAAACAACTGCTACAGCGTGTCATCGTTGCCCGACGGTTCGACCTGGGTTGGCACGTGGGGTCGAGGTGCACTTCGCTGCACACCATCAGACACGGGGATGAGCATTGATGCCTATAGCTATACAAATTCCTCTCTGCGAGGAGTATCCGGCGACTCCACCTATGTCCTTGTTTCTGCCGCAAAGACAGACCGGTTTGGACGTACCTGGCTGCTGAACGAACAGGCAGCGAACCAGCTATTGAGTGTACGTTCCGGTAGCAGTTGGAGTGCGCGCGCCAACTGCACAAACTCGCGCGAGAACGTCGTACGTCATATGGCCATAGATCTCAACGGCACGGTATGGCTTGGCGGACATCAGGGTCTGGGCTTGATCGCCTATAACGATCGAAACTCTCCCGACGCTGCGGACGATCTGTGTAATAAGCTTACCGTCAGCAATTCGCAGCTTCCGGACAATGCAATCTCTGCCTTGGCAACGGACCTAAACGGCGCTCTCTGGATAGGAACGTCAAAGGGGCTGGCTGTTATTACATCTACCGGATCAGTTTCAAACTCCACTGTGCCATTCGTCCGACGTGTTTCCATTCTTTCTTCAGCAACGGTAGTTACCGATATCACCGTCGATGCGCTGAACTACAAATGGATCGCAACAACCAGTGGTGTGTTCGTACTTGATCCGTCAGGAACCGAAGTTCTTGCCACGATCACAACGGCAACAAGCCCCCTGCTTGACGACAATGTGCGCTCGATCGCCGTTGATGATTCGACGGGGCTTGTGTATTTCGGCACGATCGGTGGCTGCAGCGTTGCTCGGAGCTCATCGATCCGGCCGCTAGCATCGTTTGATCTTTCGTGCTATCCTCAGCCATTCTCGCCGACCAATGACCGTTCGTTCGTCATAGACGGTCTTGCTCCGGACAGTGACATCAAGATCATGAGTATCTCGGGCACGATGGTCACAGCCCTGCAAGTGCGTGGACGTCAGGCGATCTGGGATGGAACCGACGCCTTGGGCAACACGGTTACTCCGGGCATCTACCTCGTCAGTGCATCGAGTGCCAGTGCCGGGACGGCCGCTGTGGCCAAGTTCGCCGTCACCAGATAGCCACCAAATGACAACGGCCACCCGAAGGTAGCCGATTGTGTCATATTCAACTGTGCGGAAGACGGGACTTGAACCCGTACGCCCTTGCGAGCGCCACCCCCTCAAGATGGTGCGTCTGCCAATTTCGCCACTTCCGCAGAGGGATGCGAAGATACT
>CAYMTW010000073.1:0-7905 GCA_964393485.1 uncultured Melioribacter sp.
CCATCGTCATCCCTGCGCAAGCAGGGATCCAGGCGTCTAAAGCTGGATTCCCGCTTTCGCGGGAATGACAAACCTCCCGCCTGTAACGCCCAACGAAGAAATCGTATTTTGCTACGGTATAACTTCGACGTTCTTCTCATTGGGAGCCATCGCATGGTCCGTCTTTTCGCCCTTGTTATTCTCACCTCTGTCGTTGCGCTGGCCGATCCCAACGGCAAGACAGGATTTACCTCAAAGACCAGTTCCGGTTGTGGGTCATGTCATGGTGGTAATGCCGGTTCCGCTGTGAGTGTTGCACTCGACGGACCGCGGACGATGAAGCCCGGCGAAAAGGCTGACTTCACAATCGTTGTGGGTCACGCTTCGGCTAGGTCCGCTGGTGTGAGTGTTACCGTGCGGAATGCCGCAACGGCTCCGAGCGGTTCCGTTGGGACGCTGGCGGTAGCAGCTTCCGGTAGCGGTCTTCGTGTGAGGAATGCGGGTACGGGACAGGAGATCACACAGTCAGCACCGAAGACCATCACCAACAAGACCGTTTCCTTTGCCTTCTCGTGGACCGCGCCGACATCTCCAGGAAAGTATTACCTCCAATCAGTTGCGAATGCCGTTAATGGTGATGGAAGTCCAAACGACCAGGATGACTGGAGCTTCCTCGATCCTGTAGAGATCACGGTCGAAGCAACGTCGAGCGTTGTAGATCTGCCAGCTTTCACCTCGATCTATCCAAATCCACTGGCCCCTTCCCAGACATTGCATCTCGATGCCGAATTCATTGGACCAACTAGTATCCGCGTGGTGAATACGCAGGGCATTGTCATGATCGACGAGATGATGGAACTCTCTAACGGGGCGCTGCCTCGCCCCTTGGCAGAGCTGCCGCGAGGCATGTACATGATCACCGCCACCAACGGCATTGTGACGCGTCGCGGATCGTTCATCATCGAGTAAATATCAATGCCAATTCTCCTTGTCCTTGTCCTCGTTCTCGCTGCTGGTAATCTTTTTTCTCAGACGCAGGTCCTGAAGGATCAGCGAGAGGGGGCTGAGCATGCCGACGAGGCGCGTGCGTTTTATGAGTCGCTGCACGTTGTACCACCAGGCTATAATTGGAAGATCGTCAACGATGCCGTGCGGGATCAGCGCTTTGAGCAACATCAGGCTATGCGCATGCCAACGGCCGACGACGTCGCCGGTAGGTGGACGCAGGTTGGCAGTGTTAATCAGGCCGGACGCGTCGTAGCTGTTGAGTATGACCATGCAACCGGGCGCGTATGGCTGGCCGGAGCGGGTGGTACCATCTGGTCGGGCGACACGACGGGCAAGATGTGGACATGTCACACGGATGCGAGACGCATCCAGGACCCGCAGTATCTGCACCTTGTGCGCCGGGCCGATCAATCAGAGGTGTTGGTCGTTGTCTCAAGTGCATGCCGTGTGTGGCTGCTTGACCTGACCACAAATCAATGGACGCAGGCAACGGGTCTAACCGAGATGCAGCGCTGGGGATCATTCTCTAACGCAGTGTCGTGTGTGAGGGAGGGGCGCCTTGAGATCCACGCCGTTGGCAACGAGTGGGACTATTCGCCGGCATGGAAGGCCCGCAGTGTTTGGTATCGGAGTATCGATTCCGGTAAGAGCTTTCAGCGCATACGCTGGATCGACGGAGAAGTACAGATCTGGTCGGATGGCGGTAAGAGTGTGTGGCTGTATCACAGCGATTCACTCTCAAGCGTCGAGCCATCGGGCTCACTTTCGTTGATCGCTGCCAAGCCGTTTAGCTCGATCAGAAATCTTGGTCGTGTTATGCTTGCCGGTCCATCTGCAGACTACGTAATGGCCGCATGTCCGCGTTCGGATACCACCACTTTTCTGATGAGTGTTGATGGTGGTCGTACCTGGACGAAGCAAGGGGGCGTGCAGTTCGGCGCCTTCGATGTGCAGAGCTTTGGGTATGCTCATGAGAATGGTCAGTGGCTCTATGGCGGTGTGGACACGTACAAGTCTGGCGACGACGGCGCACAGTGGTTTCGAGTAAACGGTTGGGGTGAGTACTACGGCGACCCCGTGAATAAGCTCCATGCAGATATCCCGGCCATAATTGGATTTCCGTCGGGAGTTACGTTCATCTGCACTGACGGTGGAATGTATATCTCTCGCAGTGGCGGCAACAAGGTTCGCAACGTCTCCCTTCGCAATCTCAATATCAGTCAGTACTACGGCTCCTATACCAGATCAGGGCTTTCAGCGCAGCCGCGTGGACAGTGGCGGCGTTCGGTCCTTCCAGCAGATGATCAGTGGTGACTACTCAAACCTTGTCTCCGGAGACGAGGGCTCGTCACTCTTCTGCGTGTACCCCGGCTTTACCATGTACATCCCCAATCACGAAGATGGCTGGTCACCGAAAGCACAGTCGTTTGCACACAAGGGCCACCTCTGGCTTCCGCCCCTTGCGGTGGGCTCTTCCAAGCCAGATGAAGCGTGGCTTGGCGGCGGAACAAATACCGGTAAGGGTGCATACGTGTATCGGTATACGCCGGGTGGAGACAAGCTCAAGATCGATTCACTCCCCTTTGATTTCGGAGAGGGCGCATCGGAGGTGCGTATCACTGCTCTTACTTTCGCCCCTTCCAATGATAACGTCTGTTATGTTGTCACCTCGGCTGCCCGCGTATGGCGGACAACCGATAGGGGGCTAACGTGGACCAAGCTTACACGTCCGGACAAGATCACGGGTCATTACTTCTCCGGCAATGCTCTTTGCGTTGCGCCGAAGAATCCGGCCCGCGTGCTTATCGGGGGCTCTGGCTATGATGGACCCGGGGTGTACGTGAGCGATGATGCAGGAGCAACATTTACGGCTCTGCCGGGTCTGCCACCATGTTTGGTGATGTCCCTTGCTACAACCGCCGATGCCCGGTACATCGCAGCGGCCACAGATGTTGGGGCGTTTGTGTACAATACCGATACGAAAACATGGACGGATGTTACCAACCTTGGTGCACCGGATCAGGTGTACTGGCATGTGGACCGTGTTGAGCCAATCGGCGTTTTTCGCTTTTCCACGTATGGCAGGGGGCTTTGGGACTTCGACATTACCGGAGCAACAACCGTTGCTGAACGTCGGAATCCATTGGTAGAGTCAGCCATCACATCACGCGGCATCGTCATGAACGGCGCTTCATACCTCGAGTTGACGTCGGACATCGGCCGCACCGTAGTACTTTCCTGGTACGACCTCGAAGGTCGACGTCACGCCCAGAGCACAGTCGAACTTGCCTCCGGCACCACACGCATTACGCGTCCGGCAACACCTTCCAGTGCTGGACCGCTCACCGCCGTCATCACCACTTCAACCGGCCAGGTCGCCGGCTGTGTGGTCCCCTAGATTCCGCACAACATTGCTAACTTGCGGCCCCTTACAAGGGGAATCAGCGTATAGCGCAGCCCGGTAGCGCGCCACTTTGGGGTAGTGGAGGTCGTGGGTTCGAATCCCGCTACGCTGACAAGAGCACTTCGTGGGACACCTGCGGTGGGATACTTCGTGAGACACCTGCGGTGAGATACTTCGTGAGACACCTGCGGTGAGATACTTCGTGAGACACCTGCGGTGAGATACTCGCTGTGCGAGTGAGACAGGAGTGGCGTATCCTTCCAAGGCATCGGATTCTCATCGTTTATGAGCAAATCTTCTAGCCTAAAAAGTGTCACCTATGTCTCCGAACATGTGTTGCCCGTGTGTCCGGCATAAGCATTTCGCAGGAATGACGATGGCCCTGAGCACTCACCTAGCCAACCTCCATTTCCGCGAACCCAGATGCAGTTTTCACTAACTAGGACTTGACGTGCCGGGAAGTAATCGAGAATTTGTGATGAACGCAGATCGTGTGTCGAAAGCTTGTATCAACCTGAATCATATCCACGTTGTAGATAACAGTATGTGTAAGTCAGAAATGTGGTATTATTGTTATGGAAATCACCTTCGCTACCAAGAAGCTTCAGAGAATAGCGAACAATGATCGCCGAATGGTAGCTGCACTGGGAAAGCTCAGGGCACAGAAGTTCCGCTTGAGACTATCACAGCTTGCCGATGCGACAACGCTTGAGGATGTGCGGCATCTTGCCGGCAACTATCACGAACTACGAGCAGATAGAAAGGGTCAGTGGAGCTGTGATCTGGATCAGCCCTACAGATTGATCTTCACTCCACATGAACGCCCAATCCCAATGAATGATGCTGGGCAGTATCAGTGGTCGTTGGTACGTGGTGTGGAAGTGGTCGAGATCGTTAACTATCACAATGAAAAGTGAAATGAATATCCCGAATCAATATCACCCGCAATCGCGGCCCCATCCCGGTGAAACGCTGTCTGAAAAACTGGAAGAGCTTGGTATGGGACCGAAAGAGTTCGCTTTGCGCACGTGTAAGCCCGAAAAAACAATCATTGCAGTGCTCCAGGGTGAAAGCTCTCTAACTCCCGACATGGCGGTCCTGTTTGAAAGCGTCACAGGAATTCCGGTTGCATTCTGGCTTAGTCATCAACGAGCGTATGATGAGTACGTCGCACGCGAACGATACAAGTCGGTCATCAAAGCATCGGTACCATGGGCACGGAAATTTCCGCTGTCTGAGATGATACAAAAGGGGTGGCTGCCGGACGGTCGTACCATCGAAGAAAAGACGGTGGCACTCCTCGCGTTCTTCGGCCTAGCCAGTCATGCGGTTTGGAATGAGTACTACTGTGAGCAAAAGCTGAAGACAGCGTTCCGCATTTCTCTGGCACATTCGAAGGAACCGTATGCAGTTTCCGCATGGCTTCGACAAGGTGAATTGCAGGCGAAAGAACTGCGAGTTGCCCCATATAACGAAGCAAAGTTCAAAGCGTCATTGACGTCCATACGAACGCTCATGTTGCGAAATCCCGACGACTGCTTTGATAAGCTGCAGTCAATATGCCGGACAGCAGGCGTGAAACTCGTCCACACATCATGTGTCATAAAGGCTCCCATTAGCGGCGCTACGCGCTGGCTAGGCGATACACCACTGATCCAGTTGTCAGATCGGTATAAACGCAACGACGTATTCTGGTTCACGTTCTTCCACGAAGCAGGCCATATCATACTTCATGGGAAGAAGGACATCTTTCTCGAGAACCTTGAATACTCGGAAATGGATGCTCGCAAGGAGCAGGAAGCTGATGCGTTTGCCAAGAGATGGACGGCTAGGCCGTAGGGAATTACAGAGCTGCAGAGTTACAGAGTCACAGAGTTACTTTACGGAATTACAGAGTTACGCCGCCCCGTCATCCCTGCGAAAGCAGGGATCCATTTTCAAACAACTAGATTCCTGCTTTCGCAGGAATGACACCCCACCAGGTTCATCGGTCATTCGCAATACGTGATTGTCTTTAGTACTTTCGTAACTCGTACCTCTTGCCTCGTACCTAAATCTCTACTCCTATGGTGCACCTCATCATCCTTTTGATGCTGGCCTGTACGATGCCGGCCTTTGCAACTACCTACTACGTAAGCCCAACCGGTAATGATGCCAACAGCGGTAAAAGCCCTGGTATGGCGTGGAAGACGGTAGGCAATGTCAACTCTCTTGATCTGCGACCTGGTGATAGGGTGCTGTTTCAAGGGGGTGAGACATTCAATGGGAATCTGTACTTCGATGCTGGCGACGGTAATGCACCAGATAACCCACTCGTGATATCGAGTTATGGTGGTGGACGTGCCATTCTGAATGCCGGTACTGGGTTCGGTATCTCAGTCTACAATACTCAAGGCATTCACATCAGCGACCTGGTGGTGATGGGCTCGGGAATGAACACCAACATTAAAAATGGAATCGAGTTCTACGTTGATGTAGCCGGAGACAAACGATTTGCTGATATCGTGGTAGAGCGAGTCGAGGTCAAAGAGTTCGGACGTGTCGGTGTGCGCATAGGGGCATGGAATGGTTTGACGGGCTATGATGGACTCCGACTGGAAGATCTGGATGTGCATCACAATCTGCATGATGGCATACTAGTTTATGGCTATCCATCGCCCTTTGGATATCCAAACAAAGATGTCGTTATCCGTGGCTGTGCATCATATCAGAACCCCGGCATAGCAGATCCAAAGTCGATCAAAGGTAATGGTATTGTCATAAGCAATACCGACCGCGCTGTGATTGAATACTGTGTGGCATATGAGAATGGTCAGGCAAATGTGCATTGTGGTGGACCCGGTGGTATTTGGGCCTATGATGCCAATGCAATTGTGATTCAGTACTGCGAGAGCTTTCGCAATAAGACTGCAAGCACATGTGATGGACTAGGTTTCGATCTCGATGGTGGCACGATGAACTCGATCATTCAATACTGCTACAGTCATGACAATGCCGGTGGGGGCTATCTGCTTGGTCAGTATGCTAATGCCAAGCCTTGGCGCAACAATGTTTGCCGCTACAACATCAGCGTAAATGACGGGCGTACAAATGCAAGCGGTATCACGCTTTTCAAGGGAAGTCCAGAGTCGATCATGGATAGCGCTCTGATCTACAATAACACGATATACACAACGCCATCGGCAAGTAATCCTACACACGGTGCATTCCAGATCACCGAGTGGAACACAGGTATGCAGAACATCTTTGTGTACAACAACATTTTCGTTGCTACGGGCGGCTCACCTCTGATATCAGTTCCTGCAAAGTATAGTGCATTCTTTGCAGGCAACTTGTATTGGACGTCGGGTGGACCCTTTGTTATCAGCTATCAAGGTAAGACGTACACGTCTCTTGAGGCATGGCGTGGCGCAACAGATAATGAGCTACTCAAGGGGATTGCTACAGGCACCACTGCAGACCCTCGTCTGTCAAATCTCGGGACAGCACCAATTGCATGGCCCCGTGCAGTATCCTCGATTGATGCGTATCGTGCGCAGATTGGCTCGCCAACAATCGACAATGGCATTAACCTCAAGTCATCCGTCGGGATCGATCAGGGCAATCGCGACTTCTTTGGAATCGAAGTCCCATCACAGAATGGCTATGACATTGGAGCACATGAATACTCATCCACCGATACAGCGAGGAATAAGCCCCCTGTCATATTGCAACTGCGCGATACAAGTATGGCAATGTCTACCGTTCTGGATGTGCCATTTCGTATCAAGGATGAGTCTCCATACCGCGTTCGCTGCGAGGTGCTGCACACACCGTCGACTCTCTTCCCATCGGGGTCCCTCCGTTTAATTGGAAGCGGACCAATGCAAACAATTCGCCTGCAGCCAGCTGCAGGTGAAACCGGAGTAGTAGAGATATCCATCAAGGCAACTGATGAATGGGACTCATCATCTGTGCAGCGTCTGCGTGTAACTGTCGGCAAGACTACGTCGGTGGAAGAAGAGGTGCGCACCACGTGTTCACTGCGCGTTGTCACCGACGGACAAACTGCTACGCTCGATATGAATGACGGACCGGCAAGCCCCCTGCAGTGCGAGGTGTATTCAGTATCTCTGGCATCACTAGTGTTGCGCCAGGCATTCGATGCAGCGTCATCTGTTCGAACAATGACGATCCCCGTGGCGGATCTTGCATCGGGCGTCTACGTCGTGCGCATGCAACGCAACGGCTGCATTGCTACAACTCCACTCGTTATCTCACGCTAGAAAGCGGCACTAGGACACGTACTTCTACGGTCCTGTTGTAGAGACGTCCCTCTGGCGTGTTGTCTGCAAACGGTGCTGCAAGAATACTGCCACCCTCGCCAATCGCAAGCGTTGTTATCGCGTGTACGTTGGGGAATGCTGTTTGCGTCTCGTTCACACGCTCTTGGGCAAGCTTGAGATTGAGTTCTGCAGGCCCCTTGCGGTCTGTATATCCGTAGATCGCAACCTTTGCATTGTCTGGCAACATCG
>CAYMTW010000074.1:0-6330 GCA_964393485.1 uncultured Melioribacter sp.
TCTGCTTCTCGGCAACCGTCCACGTGCTATACACACCCGGCGAATGGCCTACCCATACCACGTACCATTTGGGTTTTTTGGCATTTGACATGGGGCGAAGATACGGGGTACGGGGTACAGGGTACAGGGTGCGGGGTACGGGGTACGGGGTACGGGGTACGGGGTGCGGGGTACGGGGTGCGGGGTACGGGGTACGGGGTGCGGGGTACGGGGTACGAATTGTCATTCCTGCGAAAGCAGGAATCCAGATGATGGTGTGTCATTCCGAGCGAAGCGGTAACTCAGGAGTGATTGTAACCGCACATTAGCCCACGGCTTCAGCCGTGGGAAAACGTGGGCACGCAATGGGCGGCGTGGCATCAAATGGATCCCCGCTTTCGCCGGGATGACCTCACACCTGGGCGTAGCCCAATATTCTCCAACCATACTCGTGATACATGCAGCTTATAGCATCTGTTACCATAAACGAGTAGTGAACATGAAACGCTGCGTCAAAAATGAAGGATCAAATACGGCTACTGCCGTTTCCTGAAAACCGGACAATTCGTCCGGTTTTTTTTTGCCCGTACCCAATTCTCTCTCTTTATTCACTGTAGTGGAGTGGTGCTATGTCTGGAAGTGTGATAATGCTCATTGGAGTTGTTCTCCTGCTGCTGATAGGATTCAAGTTCTTTCTGCGGCTGTTCGGAATGGTGTCGATCCCGGAGGATAAGATCGGCCTGATCACGAAGAAGTTCGGTGGACCCCGTCTCGATGGAGACAGGATCATTGCGGAAGGGGGCGAGTCGGGCTTTCAGGCGCAGACGCTTGGACCCGGCCTTCACTGGGGGTTCTGGCCATGGCAGTATTCGGTAACGAAGCAGGCGTTTACGGTTATCCCGGAAGGCCACATCGGACTGGTGAACGCCAAGGACGGCAGCATTCCGGAAACGGGACGCATCCTCGGTAGACGTGTGGAGTGCAATGACTTTCAGGATGCGGAATCGTTCCTGCGCAACGGTGGACAGAAAGGACGTCAGTCGGCGTTCATTCCGTCGGGCGTGTACAGGATCAATTCCTTCCTGTTCGATGTGTCGGTAGTGCCACAGACGCACATCCAGGATAACATGATCGGCGTGATCACGGCGCTGGATGGTGCGCCCCTTGAGGATGGACAGATCGCCGGTAAGCTTGTGCCAAACGACGTGCACAACAACTTCCAGGACTTCGATGCCTTCCTCAACGCTCATGGCAACCGCGGCTTGCAGCAGCAGGTGATCCTTGCCGGTACGTACAATCTGAATCCGTGGGCGGTAACGGTGGAAGAGATGAAGATGACCGAGATCACGATCGGTCACGTTGGCGTGGTGATCTCCTTCTTTGGAACCGAGGGCGTTGATGTTTCCGGCGAAGGCTTTAAGCACGGTAATCTCGTGTCAAGGGGCCAGCGGGGCGTCCTCTCGGAGCCCCTTAACCCTGGACTGTATCCGATCAATCCGTACACAACGCGCGTGGAGACGGTACCCACAACAAACCTTGTGCTGAACTGGGCGCTTGCGCGGACGGAGTCCCACAACCTCGATAAGAACCTTTCAACAATTACGGTGCGCTCGAAGGACGGATTCCAGTTCAACATCGACGTGTCGCAGATCATCCACATCCCGGTCATTGATGCACCGAAGGTGATCGCCCGCTTCGGCAACATTCACAATCTGGTTTCGCAGGTACTGGAGCCAACCATCGGTAACTACTTCCGGAACTCGGCGCAGGACTCGGATGCCATCGACTTCCTTAGTAGTCGCCAGCAACGTCAGGAAGAGGCCAAGCGCCACATCTCGCGCGTTCTGGAAGAGTACAACGTGCAGGCCGTGGATACACTCATCGGCGACATCGTGCCGCCGGTGGAGCTGATGAAGACCCTTACCGATCGGAAGATCGCGCAGGAGCAGGAGAAGACCTTCGATGCCCAGCGCCTAGCCCAGGAGAAACGTCAGGCACTGGCCAAGCAGACCGCTGTGGCCGATATGCAGGCCGAGGTTGTGCGGGCCGAGCAGAGCGTTGCCATCGCCGAGCAGGTGGCCGATGCCTCCGTGCGCAAGGCCAAAGGTGAATCGCAGTCGATCAAGATCGCTGCCGAAGCAAACTCCGAGGCAACGCGACTCAAGGCAACAGGGGATGCGCAGTCGATCAAGATCTCAGCCGAGGCCGAGGCTGAATCGGTACGCCTTCGTGCCCAGGCAGAGTCAACCCGCATCGCGCTAACGGGTCAGGCAGAGTCCGAATCGATCCTTGCCAAGGGTAAGGCGGTGGCTGAATCCTACCGACTCTCGGTGGATGCCATGGGTCCGGAGAACTTTACCGCGATGAAGGTGACCGAAGAGATCGGCAAGAACGGAATCCGCCTCATCCCGGACCTGGTGGTCAACGGCGGCGGCAAGGAAGGGGGCGGCTCTTCTCCGATCGACGGCATCATGGCCATGCAGCTGCTGCAGATGATGCAGGGTGGTAAGGCCATGAAGAAGGCATCATAAACAAGTCTCAAATCCGCTGCGGAGATATGGTCAAGGGGCTTTGCACACATCACGCCGTGCGAAGCCCCTTATCAGTTGTTGAGCATCGCAGCCAGATGTGGGATATTTGCCACCATACGGGGAAATGAAATGGCTAATCGTAACTGCCGATGGGGATGCCGGATATGAATGCGAGTAACAATAGAGCAGTATTCTGGCGTTTAGCTATTCCGGTGATCATTCTGATAATCGCCACGATCTGTTTTGAGGCAGGGGTCAACGTTCGGTACCGACCGCACATTGCTGAAGAGGGGTTCTTGATGCACATGCTCTATGCGATGAGTCTGTTCAAGGTCAATGGTATCAATCTTGGTATGCCAACTGAAGGTCCGCTCTGGGCAAAGGACATTCTGATCCTGATGTATTTCGCTGCGCCCGCTGTTTCGATCAGTGCCATCATGGAGGCGGTGTTCCGCGTTGCCCGACTCAAACTCCGCTGGGTTCTTCTGCGCGGAGGTCACGCAGTAGTGGTGGGTGCCGGGCGTGCTACGGCCGACCTGCCAACGATCATCGAGGCGGAGGTGAAACGTCGACGCTGGCATGGCATCGGTTTTGTCGGTGTACCGGTGGTGATGGCGGATAAGTCCGAAGAAGCCCTTCTGCGCAACTCGCATCGTCTTTTGAAGGTGCAGTTGGATGCCACCGATGCCCAGATGGTGGACTATCTGAACATGGCAAAGGCGCGTCTGGTGATGCTTCTCACCGATGATGATCAGGCCAACATCGACATGTACTTCCGTCTGCGCGAACGCCTGCAGAATGTGCCGGAGAAGAAGCATCCGATGGTCTTCATCCGCGTGCGGGACATGGACCTGATCCGCGTGCTGCGGACGTACAACACAAGTCCGAAGATCCGCTTCTTTAACGTCCATATCGAAGGCGTCCGTTCGCTGTTCGAATTCAGCAATGAGCTTACACAGGGGGCGTGGCTGGAAAACATCCGTGAATCGAATTCTGCTCTCTCGGCCAACTGGGAGGCGCTGGCGAAGATCAAACACCTTCGTCCAACGCGCGTTGTCATGGTCGGCTTCGGAAGATTCGGTCAGCACCTGCTCGTGGAGATGATGCTTCACAACAACGGCGAGATCGTGCAGAACCTCAAGAGTCTGTCTGTACTCAGTCCCGACGTCTTCCACTCCTGGGCCCACTTCGAGCGCCTGCTCCTGTGCAACGTCAGCAACGGGGCTTCACTGCCGAATCCCGACCTTACCTCCGGCACGCATCGGGACGTTGGCATGCTTCACAGCATGGCCACCGAATCGATTGGTCAGGAAACACTCTGGATCATCGGTACCGATGACACGCCCGCAAACATCCAGGCAGCCTCGGTGGTGCAGCGCTTCTGCGCCAATCAACCGGAATCCGATAAGGGGCACACCACCATCGTTGTGCGCACGAACATGTTCAGCATGGCCCACGAACGCCTGCTCCACTCCGGCACATCTACCAATGTCGACTACGTTATCCTGCCAGCCTATCACATCCTTGGTGCGTATTTCAGTCACCGGATACGGGAAGCAAGCGCAGACGAGTGACCAATGACAAATGACCGATGACGAATGACGGTCAACCCAACATCTCAAACCTGATGTATGCTTGTTTGTACCCAACGCATTGGTACCGTCTGTTCGGAGACATAGGTTACACCATGTACCGAGACATAGGTAACACACAATGGATTTATTAGCCCCGGGCCTTGGCCCGGGGTACGGAAATGGGCGATGCGGTTTGTTTCATGAATGCCCAATGGGCGAGCACATAGGCTCGCCCCTACGGATGGATCCCTGCTTTCGCAGGGATGACGATTCCTACACCTCACACCCCACACCTAAAACCTGCGCGCAGCGCCGAGCGTCACGTTTTTCCTGAAAAACGCACATAGACTCTTGAAGGGGGCTGAACAGATCAGTTCAGAGTCAAACCAACTACAAGAGGACTACTATGTACGCAGCAACGCATTCGGCGTCGGTGTTTGGGATAGGTGCGTTTCCGGTAGAGATCGAGGTGACGGTGGAGACGGGTCTACCGGCATTCAGCATTGTGGGACTGCCCGACAGCTCGGTGCGGGAATCACGCGAGCGCGTGGTGGCGGCTTTGCACAGCTCGGGATATATGTGGGACCCGCGTCGCATTACCGTGAACCTGGCTCCGGCAGATGTGCGCAAAGAAGGCAGTGCCTTCGACCTGCCGATAGCGATCGGCATTCTGCAGGCACTCGACCTGATGGCACCGATCGATGTGAGTGATGTGGTGCTACTGGGAGAGCTGGCCTTTGATGGACAGATCCGTCCGTCACGCGGGATACTCCCGGTGGCCATGATGGCCAGACGCAAAGGAATCAAACGCATCATCGTGCCCGCGGCCAATGCCGATGAAGGGGCGGTGGTTGACGCTGTAGAAGTGTACGGCGTTACCACTCTCCGCGAAGCCGTGATGCACCTGCTGGGGTCAGCCCCCTTGGAGCCACATCATCTTGATATCACCGAAGTGTTCCGTGCAGAGTCTGCCCGACACACCATTGATATGTCCGATGTGAAAGGACAGCTTGCTGTGAAGCGCGCGATGGAGATCGCCGCTGCGGGCGGACATAACATGATCATGATCGGTCCGCCGGGTGCCGGCAAAACAATGCTCGCAAAACGTCTCGCCACCATCCTGCCGCCTCTGAGCCTCACAGAGGCGCTGGAGACCACCACCATCCACTCCGTCGCCGGCCTCCTCCCCCCCGGACAGCCTTTGGTGACACAGCGCCCCTTCCGAGCACCCCATCACACGATCAGTGATGCGGCTCTGGTCGGAGGGGGCGTTGGGGTGGTGCGCCCGGGCGAGGTGACGCTGGCCCATCATGGTGTGTTGTTTCTCGACGAGGTGCCGGAGTTCCAGCGGAATGTGCTGGAGGTGTTGCGTCAGCCCCTTGAGGAACGCTGCATCCGGATCTCGCGTACGCGCATGACGGTGGATTATCCGGCAAATGTGATGCTGGTGTGCTCGATGAATCCGTGCCCCTGCGGACACTACGGCAGTGTGCGACGTCAATGCACGTGCTCGATGCAGGATGTGCAGCGCTATATGGCCAAGATCTCGGGTCCGCTGCTTGACCGGATCGATCTGCATGTGGATGTGCCCGCAGTGCACGTGGAAGACCTCGCCTCGGCAGAGCAGGGCGAACCGTCGAAGGCCATCCGCGTGCGCGTGGATGCCGCACGGCAACGTCAGGAACGTCGCTTCGTCGGACGTCCGCATCTGTTCAAGAATGCCGATATGTCCAGCAAGGAGGTAGAACTGCTCTGCCCCCTCGATGATGAATCCGCTACGATGCTGCGCTCGGCAATGAACGCCCTGCGTCTGTCGGCCCGAGCCTACACGCGTATCATCAAGGTGGCGCGGACAATCGCCGATCTTGCTGATGCTGAAACCATCATGACCGAACACGTCAAAGAGGCTATCCAGTACCGGAGTCTCGATCGCGCAGGGTGGGGAGGATGACCACAGATTGGTCTATTTTCGTCCACCATGATCACGATCGTCGGCGCTGGCAGCACAACAGGAGCTGCCCTCATCCCAATGCTTCTGGAGGAAACAGACGAAGACCTCCAGCTTCTCTCATCACGCGAGCTCCCGTACCTCGATGCACGCGTGACAACGCACGTCATCAACGTGCGAGATAAGAACATCCTCAAGCAGACGGTGATGTCGGCCATGCCCCACACGGTGATCAACCTCGCCGCGATGACGAACGTGGACAAGTGTGAGAGCGACCGGCAGACGGCATGGGATATGA
>CAYMTW010000074.1:6430-7546 GCA_964393485.1 uncultured Melioribacter sp.
GCGATGACGAACGTGGACAAGTGTGAGAGCGACCGGCAGACGGCATGGGATATGAACGTGACGCTGGTAGAGAACCTGGCGCGGATCACGCGCACGATCGATGCACGGCTGGTGCACGTCTCCACGGATTACGTCTTTGACGGTACGAAGGGTCCCTATACCGAAACGGCTGTACCGAATCCGATCAGCTACTACGGCAAATCCAAATTGGCCGGGGAGAACGTCTGCCTGGCGGGCAACACGAACTCGGTGATCATCCGTACAAACGTCATCTACGGTCCGCCACGGGAACGCCCTGACTTCGTCCGCTGGGTTCTGGATTCGCTGGATGCACGCACGCCCATTCGGGTGGTCGATGACCAGATCGGCAATCCGACGTATGTGGATGATCTTGCCGAAGCCATCATGAGGCTTGCTCTGAGCAAGCGAACGGGACTCTATCACGTGGGCGGGGCGGACTTTCTTTCCCGATACGACTTTGCCCTGCGCATCGCCGAGTTCTTCAAGCTGGATCCATCGATCATCTCGCGGGTTACCACGGCCGAGCTTGCTCAGCCGGCTAAACGTCCGCTGAGGCTTGGCCTGATCTCGCTGAAAGCAGAAACAGATCTGCGTATGCGCTTGCGGGGTGTCGAAAGCGGACTGTCATCGATCCGACAGTACATCGTGCGTAACCGTCAGGAGCCGTAACCAACCGTCCCCGTCTTGGCTTCTCTGCGTAATTTCAGATGATGCGTCGCGCCCTTCTCATCCTTATCGCAGTGCTGACTGCTGCGGCCACCGTGTGGTCTCAGTCGGACCTTGCTCCGTTGAAGGTAACAACGAACATTGCCCCCACTGCCGGGTATCTACTTCTTGCGCCAAACTGCCGCATTTCACCACGTCCGTATGGTTCCTACCTTGGTGCCTACAACGTCAATGGCGGAGTCATTCGAACCGGTAAGACCACGAATTACCCGTTTGAATTCAAGGTCTTTCCAGACGGACGTCTGGGGTACTCGGAATTGGTGGTGTTCTCGGGTGCGTCGGTTCCGGCTGGCGTATACATCGTTGACACGCTGTTTGCCGAACAGGAGCGCCTGGATCAGAAGCGCTCGGGGTATCTCACCACGCAGC
>CAYMTW010000075.1:0-7336 GCA_964393485.1 uncultured Melioribacter sp.
AGAGCAGCAGCCTTCTAAGCTGCGGGCCGCAGGTTCGAATCCTGCTGGGCGCGCCAAGGCGTTCGGCAGCGAGCGCACATGAACATCGTCACAGTCAGGTGGTCGCCATGGGGTACATGAGTGGTTTTGGCAACGAGTTTGCCACCGAAGCCGTTACGGGGGCATTACCCGTCGGACGGAATTCGCCGCAGAAGCCGGCGTTCGGTCTTTATGCAGAGCAGATCAACGGGACGTCATTCACCGCGCCGCGGTCCGAAAACCGTCGCTCGTGGATGTACCGGATCCGCCCGTCGGTGGTGCACCGCCCATATCAGCGGATCGATAACGGATTGATCCGTTCGACGCCGTTTGACGAGGTTGAAACGACGCCAAATCAGCTTCGATGGAGCCCCTTGCCCCTTCCAACCAAGCCTACAACGTTCATCGAAGGGATTGCGACAATGGCCGGAAGTGGTGACCTGACCACCCACACGGGATCGGCGATCCACGTCTATGCGGCCAACACATCGATGACGGATACGTTCTTCTACAATGCTGACGGTGAGATGCTGATCGTCCCGCAGGAAGGGTCGTTGCGGTTTCTGACGGAAATGGGCATCGTTGATGTTGAGCCATATGAGATCTGCGTCATCCCCCGCGGAATCAAGTTCCGCGTTGAGGTATCTGGGGGCGTGCGCGGCTACATTCTCGAGAACTATGGCTCGCGCCTGAAGCTGCCGGATCTGGGGCCGATCGGAGCGAACGGGTTAGCCTATCCGCGTGATTTTCTGACCCCTGAAGCCTGGTACGAGGAGCGCACAGGCGAGTTCGCTGTCATTGCCAAGTTCCAGGGCAACCTCTGGCGAGGAGTCTATGACCATTCACCGCTCAACGTTGTCGCATGGCACGGTACGTATGCCCCGTACAAATACGACCTGCGCAAGTATCAGTGTATTAATACCGTCACATTCGATCATCCAGACCCGTCGATCTATACCGTACTGACGTCTGCGTCTGAGGTGACAGGTGTTGCCAACATCGATTTCGTCTGTTTCCCTCCACGATGGATGGTGGCAGAAAACACGTTCCGTCCACCGTGGTTCCATCGCAACTTCATGAACGAGTACATGGGCCTGATCGACGGTGTGTATGATGCCAAAGAAGGGGGCGGATTCGTGCCTGGTGGATCTTCACTGCACAACTGCATGAGTGGCCATGGACCTGATGCCGATACGCACAAGAAGGCATCAACAGCAGAGCTCAAGCCAACGAAGATCGACGGAACAATGGCCTTCATGTTCGAAACGCGATTTGTGTGTCGTCCCACAGCATTTGCCATGTCATGTGCAGAGCTCCAGAACGACTATTGGGAGTGCTGGCAAGGCCTCGTGCCCGAGTTTCGCAAACCATAGTGTATATTTGCGACCCATCACAACCATGAAGTCTACACGGCCAAGTCCCGTGCGGTTGTACCAGGCCCAATCCCGCCAGGTCCGGAAGGAAGCAACGGTCAGCATGTGTACAAGGCGCCACGGTCAACTTGGCCACTTTTTTTGATGGTACGTAGAATCCTCATCAACGGCACGTCCAGTCATCTTCGGATCGCAATCACCGAAGATGGGAAGCTTGCCGAACTGTTCACCGAAACGCCTGATGCTGAGCATCAGGTCGGGAACATCTACCTTGGGCGAGTGATGAAGGTTGCCCAGGGCATGAACGCCGCCTTCGTTGACATCGGTCTGGAGCAGGATGCATTTCTGCACTTCAGCGATGTTGATTCAACAATGGAGGACGACGCAACCGATGACGGAGATGATGACCGCCCGACGACGGAAGCCGTGGCAACAGCAGACGTCGCTCTCCGGACATCCAAGATCGATACGAAGAAACGGTTACCGACCTTCTCCACCAAGCGCAGTGGTGAGATCAAGATCAACTTGCAAGCCAAGCAGATGGTGGTCGTCCAGGTCACGCGCGAGGCCTATCACCAGAAGGGCGTGCGTATCACCACAAAGGTGGGCCTGACGGGACGCAACGTTGTGCTGCTTCCGTTTGAAGAGACGATCGGCATTTCGCGGAAGATCGCCAACCAGCGAGAGCGCAAACGACTCCGTCAGATCGCCACGTCGTTGCTTGAACCGGGCATGGGGTGCATCATCCGCACGGCAGCTCAGGGCCTACCCGATGACGATGTTCAGAGGGACTTCTCCTCGCTGCTTGACGACTGGCGCGAAATGGAGAAAGAGGTGCGCACGGCCACGGGTCCGATGCTGTTGCACCGCGAGGCCAGCATCAGCCAGAGCGTTATCCGCGACCTGCTGAAGGAAGACATTGCTCAGGTTGTGGTAGATGACCGCAACGTGTTCCGCGACCTTAAGGCCTATATCCAGCGCTCTGCCCCGCACCTGCTGGACCGACTTGAGTTTTATGGTGAAACACGTCCTATGCTGGACGTCTTCGGGATCGAGCGTGATGTTCTGCTGTCACATGCGCGGCGCGTGCCCCTTCAAAGTGGCGGTTCGCTGATCATCGATCATACCGAAGCCATGGTGGTCATCGACGTCAACTCGGGAAGAGCTTCCAACGAACGGACGCAGGAAGGTATTGCCGTGAAGACCAACTTTGAGGCTGTGCGCGAAGTGGCCCGGCAGTTGCGTCTGCGTGACATTGGCGGCATGATTATGATCGACTTCATTGACATGCAGCAGGAAGAGAACCGCCGTCGGCTTGTCAATGAAATGAAGCGCGAGGCCATGCGTGATCGCGCAAAGACCATCGTCTATCCGCTGACGCCTTTGGGTGTTCTTCCTATCACGCGCCAGCGCATTCGCCAGAGTCTTGCTGAGCGAACAAGTGAAGAGTGTCCGTTCTGCCTCGGTACCGGGCGCGTGATCTCCCCTGAGAGTGTTGTGGCCGATATCGACCGCTGGCTGCGCCGATTCAGAGCTGGCACGTGGTCGCTTGGCGTTACAGTAGCCACGCATCCCTATATCATTCATTACATCCAGCGTAATCGTTCGACCACGCTGAACCGCTGGCTTCGGTCGTATTTCCTGCGCGTTCATCTTCGCGAGGATGACTCCGTCGAAGCGGGCGACTTCCGGTGCTTTGCCGGTACGTCGACAAAAGAAATTACCAGCAGGTACCTGTGACGGCCTCCTCCAAGATCACTGTCCTCGGCTCAACAGGGTCGATCGGCACGCAGGCGCTCGACATCATTGAGCGCATGGGCCAGGGGGCGAGTCTGCGGTGGATCACATGTAACACGCGCTGGATGGATATGGCCCAACAGGTTCGGCGCTATCGTCCCTATGGCGTTGCGATTCGCGATGAAGAAGCCCGAGCAGCCTTTGTTCGTGAAGTACCAGAGTTTACAGGACCCGTTCTGTGTGGTGAAGAGGGAATATGTCAGGCGGCTGCCGACTCGGAGAATACAATTGTCCTTTCGGCCATGGTGGGCTTCAGCGGCGTTGTGCCAACGATGGCTGCGATCAGGGCCGGGCACGTCATCGGGCTTGCCAACAAGGAATCCTTGGTCAGTGCCGGCAGCATTTTAATGCCAGCCGTTGCCGAGTACGGAGCAACGCTGCTAGCGGTCGATTCCGAGCATAGCGCCATTGCTCAATGCATCATCGGAGAACATGGCGATGACGTTGAGAGACTCATCATTACTGCCTCGGGAGGCCCCTTCCGACGACTCGAAAGCGATGCCCTTACCGGCGTGACCCCTGAGCAGGCACTGAAACACCCCAACTGGACGATGGGTGCCAAGATCACCATCGACTCAGCAACGTTGATGAATAAGGGCTTCGAGGTGATCGAGGCCCGCTGGCTGTTCGGTCTCTCAGGCAACCGCATTGACGTGGTCATTCATCCGCAGTCGATCATCCACTCGATGGTTCAGTTCGTCGATGGCTCGGTAAAGGCCCAAATGGGCATACCCACGATGCTGGTGCCGATTCAGTACGCACTATCCTATCCTCGGCGCTGGCCCCTTGACATAGGCCGCATGGATCTGGCTGCCATTGGCAGCCTGACCTTTGAATCTCCCGACCTGGAGAGGTTTCCGTGCCTCCAGATTGCCTACGACGTGCTCGAGGTAGGGGGCTCATCGGGCGCGATCGTCAATGCTGCAAACGAAGTTGCTGTTAGTGCCTTCCTCGATCACAAGTTGGCCTTTACCGATATTCCGAATGTGATTCGTTTTACACGCGATCACATGGAACACACAATTGATCCGTCTTTGGCGGACATAATCGCCATTGATGCCGAAGCCCGGCGCGTGGCTCGAGAGTTTCCTTCACTGCAAGCCT
Organism: uncultured Melioribacter sp.; assembly: GCA_964393485.1. Taxonomy (GTDB): domain Bacteria; phylum Bacteroidota; class Ignavibacteria; order Kapaibacteriales; family Kapaibacteriaceae; genus UBA10438. Next base: position 4,293 of record CAYMTW010000075.1, read on the forward strand.
GATCGCTGATATGACGTTTCTTCAGCCGCTAATCTCCTTTATCATCGTTATCGGTGTGCTCGTCTTCGTTCACGAGCTCGGACACTTCCTGGCAGCATTGTGGACCGGGATGCGTGCCGATGTCTTTGCCCTTGGCATGGGGCCGCGCCTGTTTGGTTGGAACAAGCTTCAAGGGTTTACCTTCGGTAAGCTGCCGGAGGACCTGGACCTTGGTGACCATACGGATTATCGCATCTGTGCTTTTCCTATCGGTGGATACGTCAAGATCATTGGCATGATCGATGAGTCGTTTGACACCGAGTTTGCCAACAGTGAGCCCAAACCATACGAGTTCCGTTCGAAGGGGGCCCTTGCGAAGACTCTTGTGCTCAGCGCTGGCGTGATCATGAATTTTCTTTTGGCCATTGGGATCTTCACATCCCTGACTCTCTGGTACGGTCACGAAGAAATGGCAACGACCCGCATCGCATGGATCGAAGCCACATCGCCCCTTTCCGCTACCGGACTTCGCGCAGGCGATAGAGTGGTGGCCATAGACGGCAATGACATTCAAACCTGGGAGGACCTGGCCGAGGCCCTGGCCGTTGATGATAACCTCTCCGAGCGGTTGCTTTCGGTTGACCGCAATGGCGAGCGACTGCAGCTGGCGGTACCGGGTAGCAAGCTTGTCCGTTCGCTGACGTCGGAGACGGGGCTGGGCATTTATCCAGATAACGTTTCGGTGCGCATCGGGGGCGTCATCTCCGGGGCACCGGCCGCCAAGGCTGGGTTCCGCACAGGTGATGTGATCCTTGCGGCTGATACCATGCCCGTGCGGTCGCTATTCCAGTTTCAGCGCTACATCCGACGTCACGCTGGCTCGGTGATGACCGTGCACGTCGATCGTGACGGGCAACCACGTCCTATCACCGTGGCAGTGTCGGCTGATTCGACCATTGGCGTGCAGCTCGAAACGGAATACGTCGGTGAACGCCGACGCGAAACGTTCTCAGTTTTCGAGGCTCTGTCACGAGCTGTGAAGCAGACATCAACAACGATCGCCATGATCGGCACCTCGGTGGCCCACGTGGTCCAGGGCACGGTAGGCGTGCGTGAGAGCTTCGGCGGACCGATCCGCATCGCCCAGATGGCCTCGCGTAGCAGCGATCTCGGTATTGAATCGTTTCTGCGCTTTATGGCATTGATCTCGATCTCGCTGGGTGTGATGAACCTATTGCCGTTGCCGGGACTTGATGGCGGACATCTTGTCTTTGTTGGTATCGAGGCGATCATTCGACGCGAGATTCCTACGTCGATCAAGATCCGCATCCAACAGGTTGGCATGGCCTTGCTGCTGGGGTTGATGGCCTTCGTGCTCTACCTTGATCTTTCGCGGTAAGGGGCTGCCAGCATGTACATTCTTGTGACCAACGATGATGGTATCGACTCGGCGGGAATTCATGCGCTCGTGCAGGCCATGCGCCGCTTGGGTGATGTTGTGGTCGTCGCTCCTGACCGTCAGCAGAGTGCAGTCGGGCATGCGCTGACCGTGGCCAGCCCCCTTCGAGCAACGCCGTTTCATCGTGATGGGCAGGTCTTTGGTTACGCCATCAACGGTACACCGGCCGACTGCGTCAAGCTGGGCGTCAGCACGCTTCTCGACCGACGTCCGGATATCGTGGTCAGCGGTATCAATCATGGATCCAATACCAGCGTCAACGCTATCTACTCCGGTACCGTAAGTGCGGCAACCGAAGGCACGCTGATGGGCATCCCATCAATGGCCGTGTCGCTTGCAACGTTTGATCATTCGGCGGATATGTCATTGGCTGCCGAGGTAGCGTATGAAGTGGCAAGTCGCCTGCTAGATCTGCGTCTGCCCCCGGGGACGCTACTCAACGTCAATGTTCCGCCGGTCTCTAAAGCAGACTTCAAGGGTCTACGCATCACGCGCCAGGGGCACAACGAGTGGAAGGATGCCTACGATGTGCGGATCGATCCGCAGGGCAGACCATACTACTGGCTGACGGGGGAGTTCGTGACCGTGCGCGAGCTGTCAGACGGTGACGATGCCGTTGTGGCAAGTGGCTATGCGGCTATCACACCGATCCACTATGAACTGACCAACTTCAGCGTGCTGGAAACATTGCTTACGCATCCGGCACTTTCCGAGATTTGCGTTCAGGAGTCGAATAAGGGGCACGCATGAACCGCCGGATCAACGAGCAACTGGCACGCAACATTGACGCGCACGCAAAGCGTCTGCGATTTCTCTATCGCATCAAAGGTTTCGGCTACGAGCGCGCGATCGAACTGCCGCTACTGGCAGAGTACCTGAAGCCAATGCTTGATAAGCCCCTTCGCTATCTCGATATCGGCACTGGACAGTCGATCTTTCCTTCGTGGGTAGCCGCCAACTCGAACTGGGATGTAACCTGCCTCGACAAGTTCTCATGGGTTGAAAAGCAGCATGACTATGCCGCAAAGCTTGGACTTTCCAAGGATAGATTCCACGTTGTCCTTCGCGACTTCCTCGAAGCTGAACTCGAAGCGGAAACATTCGATGTGATCACCAACATCAGCGTGATCGAACATTTTGAAGGCGAACTCGACAGCGTCGCCATGGCAAAGAGTGCGAAGCTCCTCAAGCCAGGTGGTCTGTATCTGCTTACTACTCCCCTCAATGAAGGGCATGCCCGCGACTGGTTCCTGAATCAGGACGTGTACGGCGAGAAGTATGAGTCAAAGCCAGTCTTCTTCCAACGGCACTATGACGTGGAGTCGTTCGGCAAGCGCATCGTTGAAGCATCAGGCCTGAAGGAAGTGTCGCGCACCTATTTTGGTGATTACGACACGCCATTCTTCAACGATAAAATTGTTGAGCAGCACGGCCTGAAGAAAATCTCCCGTACGCTCCTCCAGATGAACACCGTCAGCCACGCACTGCAACATGGTAGCTACCGCGATGTGCCGGTCTCCCAGCCAGGCATGAAGATCTATACTTCGGCTGGTGTCTGTGTGGCGATGACGAAGAAGTAGTTACGGAGTTACGTAGTTACGGAGTT
>CAYMTW010000076.1:0-7308 GCA_964393485.1 uncultured Melioribacter sp.
CTCTGCTCCCTTGCATGGTTTCTTGTTTCCTTCCTGTTGTCAAAGAACACCGCCGGCTTTTCGCGAAACACCGCTGCATGCCTGAACACGCTGCGGCGTTTTTTCCTTCTGACTTTTTCCGGCTACCGGGCGGCGTGCCGCTCGGGGGCCACAAACATACGGGAAAAATTGAAACCTGCAAACGTTGGTGTGAAAATCTTTTCTGAGGGAACGAAAAAATCTGCGGCGTTGGTGTGGATAACGTCGAGAGCGTGCATTTCAGCCGTATTTTTGAAAACTTGACCGGGAGTATTGACGTACTTTTACGAGATACCTTCATGGCGAAGCCTCTCAGCATCTTACTTGTAACAAGTGAGATCTATCCTTTCATAAAAACGTCGGAGTTTGCCGACCTCTGCTATGCCCACTCGCTGGGCGTGCGTGAGGTGGGGCATGACATTCGTGCCATGATGCCGAAGTACGGATTTATCTCCGAACGCAAGAATCGCATTCACGAGATCAATCGACTTCGCGACATCCCGATTCCGGTGGGAGACGATGCCCACTTGGCCACAGTCAAGTCCAGCTCGATCAACAACCCGCGCGTTAAGGTCCAATCGTACATCACGACCAACTCAAACTACCTTGATGTCAACAAGGGTATTGAGCACGACGTCACAAGCGGGACACTGTTCGGCAATAATGATGAGCGTTTCATCTTTTATAACCGCACCGTGCTGGAAACCTGTCTCTTGTTAGGCTGGTTCCCGGATATCATTCACTGCGTCGGCTGGCAGACAGCCCTCATTCCTGCCTATATCCGCACGCGCTATGAGCAGGAGTTCAAGAAGACCAAGGTTGTGTTTACGATCACGGACTTCGACGAGCAAGGTGTCTTCCCGGTCAAGTCCCTCAAGAAGACGGGGCTCACCGATGACGTGCTTGAGCACGCACGCTACAAGAACAAGATGAACTTCACGCGTATCGGCATAGCCTACGCCGATCGTGTCTCGACGCTATCGCCGGGGTATGCGAAAGAACTGACGACGCAAAAGGAATTCAAGGACAACTGGTCGTCCTTGCTGAACAAGAAGCCCCTTGTCGGGATCAATCACGGCATAGACCTTCTGCATTGGAATCCGAAAACGGATGCCAACATCAAGCCGAAGTTCGATGCCGAACAGCCAGACGGGAAGTCGGCAGTGCGCGAGTCCCTGCAAAGGGCTTCTGGCCTAGAGGTCGACGGCTCAAAGATGGTAGTTCTCTTCGCCGGTCCTCTGCGCGAAGACCGTGGAGCTGATGCCGTCATTGCCGCAGCTCCAGAACTCGTCAAGATGGGAGCACAGGTCATCATTGCGTCGGACCTTCCGACGCCATTGAAGAAGTCGGCCGAGGCCCTCGCCAAGAAGCATCCAAAGCAGATCGCCGTACGCGTGCCGATGGATGAAGAATACCTGCATCTTGCGATCGCGGGTTCGACGGTCCTGCTGAAGCCCTCTCGTCACGAAAACAGCGGTCAGTTTCAGCGAATTGCTCTCGCCTACGGCACCATACCGATGATGACCGACGTGGGCGGTATTGCTGAAGGCATGACGGACGTGACGGCTGATGGGTCCGCTGGCGTAGCATTTATGGTGAAGAAATCCGATGCTGCTGAGATCGCCAAGGGGATCAAACGTGCGCTGGCTCTGCATGCCTCCGCACAGGTTTGGGACGGCATCATTCGGCGAGCCATGAAAACACCTGTCGGATGGGCCGCCTCGGCAAAGGCCTATGATGAGTTTTATCGCTCACTGGTCAAGGACGCTAAGTAACCGTGTTCCGACCATTCCGGCGTGGCGGGGTCGCTCTGATCACCGCCATTACCCTGTCAGTCCTTCTTGTTTCATGTAACGACGCTCCCTCGATCGTCGGGAGTGAGCTCATTCCCGGTACCGACTCGCTCTTTTCGGCATCGACCGATTCTTTGCCGCTCCTGGGGGGTGACACGACGACGGCCTCGGAACTACCGTTGGTCAACTCAGCCTATTTCCTCTTTGGCTCAACAACCACGGCCGAAGCGCGCGTGTTCTGCGAGATCTTGAATTACCCGGCATCGATCGCTGGGGATTCATCTTTCTCCGACTCAACGTTTGAGGTGACGAGTGCGAACCTGTTGTTGCACCCACACACATATGGGATCGGCGATACAGCGCTCAGGACGCTAGCACTTACCATCTACGAGCTCCGCAAATTCTGGCCGGGCAACGTCACATGGGACTCTATCTGGGCACCGTCGGGTACCAGCGAATTCTATTCAACAACGGACAAGCCCCTTGCCACCTATTCGGGCTCATTGGCAGGATTCGTCCCGGACTCAACGGTCATCAACATCCCGTTTGACCAGGCCACGGTCAAGCGTTGGATCGTCGCCTCACGCGACACAGCCGCTCGCAAACTTGTTTACGGCTTTGTTCTGGTCCCGAACGGCATGCGTCAGATTCGGCAGTTCAGGAACATCACTTCAGGCGTCCAGTCAATGCGCCTTCGTGTGATCACGAGAAAGCGTAACGACACAGTTCCCTACATCTACAATCTTGATATGACAGTGGCAGGCTTCGTCAATGACGTGGATGCGCTACCGACCTCGCTCACGATCCAGGGTTCACGAAACGTCAAGGCAGCACTGACCGTGAGACTCGACTCGCTTCCGAAACATGCCGTCGTCATGGGTGCAGACTTGCGCCTCACGGCGGATCAAGCGGCAAGCGTCGTCGGTTCTCTTGGACGAGACGAAAAGATTCGGCTCGACTACCAGCCCCCTACCGGACAGCGGATCAGCATCGACTCGAAGTCAGACTCTTCAGGTGTGTATCGATTTGCCAATATTGGACCACTGATCGATATCGTGCGCCGCAATGGGAAGCCCGCTACGTTTACTTTCCAGACGACGGGTGGGAATGAATTCTGGACGATGAACCGTACAGTCTTCCATGGTACCGGTGCCGCTGCCGCGCTGCGTCCAAAGCTCACACTGATCTACACCGTTCCAGGCGGACGCAAATGATCACGCGTATGGTGATCATGCTGTGGCTTGCCGCTCTATCGGGCGTAACTCTTCGTCTGTATGGGCAAGGGGGCTCGAACTACTCTACGGTTGGGCTGGGCGACTTGCGTCTCTCCTCGGGTGCGCTCTATGACGGTATGGCCGGGACCTCCATCGCTATGCCGAGCGATCATGGCATCAATACGGTCAATCCAGCCTTGCTCGGTCAGTCGCCGTTCACACGTCTGCAGGCCAGTTACCGTTTCTCGCAGCATCAGATCTCCTCGCGTGATGGATCGGCATCTCAGTTTAACAGCGAGGTGGACGGTTTGTTGGCGCTCTTCTCTATCGACACATCCCTGGGACTTGGCGTCAGCTTTGGTGTGGTACCCTACTCGGGAACGAACTTCTCCGTCCAACGCACGATCGGAAACGTAACGGATTCAGGATCTATCAAGGGCGCCAGTAACCAGACCGGCTCGGGCGGGGTCTCTTCAATCCAACTCGGCGTTTCGACGCGAATTCTCCCCGAGGTCTCGCTCGGAGTTTCAGCGAATGTGCTGTTTGGTCTCACCTCATTGACGGAACAGGTCACAACAAAGACCTATTCCGAACGAGTTCAGACGCTGCGTACGTTTGACATCCGAGGCACGTTGATGCGTGCGGGTCTGTTTTATCGACCCAATGCATCATGGTCTGCGGGCGCCTTCGTGTCAGGTGGTTCGGATGCTTCCTACACCCTAACCGAGAGCATCGTTGGCTTTGTTGGCACAGCGACGTATTTCGACACAACAACAACGGCCAGCCGCACAACTGGATTACCGTTCGGTTACGGACTCGGTATGTCGTTCCATTCAGGCCGCACCATCCTTGGTGCCGACGTTGAAATCGCAAACCTCTCCGGCGTCACAATGAACGTGCCTCGCTGGGCAACCCTCGGTCAGTTCATGCGCGTCTCTTTGGGACTTAGCCAGACCGCTGCTTCGTACGGCGCAACCTTCTTTGACAAACTCGGCTACAGAGCTGGAGCAGCCTACCAGCGTCAGTACTACTCTGTGAATGGTCAGAATGTAAATGAGTTTCTAGGCACAGTAGGTATCGACTTCCCGCTGGGAGCCGCCGCCACCGTTGACCTGGCTCTGCAAGGGGGCTGGCGTGGTCCAGAAAGCGGACTGTCAGAATACTTTGGCCGCTTCATGGCCAGCATCAGCATCGGCGAAGTCTGGTTTAAACGTTTCGCGCGCGACTGATCACATTTGTCGTGGACCTTCCCTCGACAAGTGGGATTGTCACCACACGTCCCCCATGCTGCTCAACGATATCTGCACCGACGATCGTCTGGCGCGTATAGTCGCCTCCTTTCACCAGAACATCTGGAACGATCATGGTAATGAGTTCTATAGGTGTGTCCTGCCCAAAGAGAACAACATGGTCCACGGAGCGGAGCGCTGACAGGACGGTTGCCCTGTCGATTTCCGTGTTTATGGGCCGGTCTGGTCCCTTGAGACGCTTGACTGAGGAGTCACTGTTGAGACCGACGATGAGAACATCACCAAGGGCTCGAGCCGCATCAAGGTAGGTTGTGTGTCCGGCGTGAAGAATGTCGAACACTCCATTCGTGAAGACGATCCGCTGCTGTGCTCCGCGAAGCGCTTCAACGAGCTCTGTCAGCTCGCCTGAGGTGGTGATGGTCATGCGGCGGCCTCATTGCCAAGACTTTTAACAGCCTCGGCCAGGATCTCCGCCGTGATGGCAACGATGCCCGGCTCGCCCACAACATGTCCTGCAGCAATGTTGGAGAGAGCCGCAGCTTCACGTACAGGAACACCGACGCTCATCATCGCACCGAGAGTGGCGATCACCGTGTCGCCAGCACCAGAGACGTCGGATACCTTCACCGCGCGCGTTGGCACGGTGCTAAGTGTTCCATCTCGCTCAATCAGGATCATGCCTGCAGCGCCCAAGGTGATGAGGACATTATCGCATTTGAGCGAGTTACGCAGTGTGCGCCCCGCTTTCTCAATGTCTTCCATGGTAGCAAGCGGCATCCCCAGAGCGTCAGAGGCCTCCTTCTTGTTCGGCTTGAAGACCGTGCAGCCGGCAAAGTCAAAAAAGTGACGATGCTTGGGGTCAACAAACACGGGAATCTGCAGAGACCGACCAAGCTTAATCACTGCGGAAATCAGAGGGGGCGAAAGGAGCCCCTTGTCGTAGTCTTCGAGAATGATTCCCTTCAAATTCGAATGCTGTGCAAGACGCGACAAAATATCATCGGCTACCTCTTGCGTGACGTGCGCGCGCGTCTCCCAGTCGAGACGGGCAATGTGCTGATTGTTACCGATGATACGCGTCTTGGTCGTGGTCGGACGTCCAACAGCTGTCGCCAGCGCATCGGTCGGAAGTCCAGCCTCCCGGCAAAGTTCGCGGATCTGCTCGCTGGCAGAATCCTGGCCAACCACACCGCACAGCACTGGGGTAGCGCCAAGACCGAGGAGATTGGTGGCAACGTTTGCCGCACCGCCAAGGTGCGCAGACTCTCGCTCAACATCAATGACAGGCACTGGTGCTTCGGGTGATACCCGATGCACGTTACCCCAGAAGTACCGGTCGAGCATAACGTCACCGACAACAGCGATCTCAGCTCCCTTCAGGGAACTGAGGTACGACTGCAGGCGGTGCGATGAAACATCAACCATGATATCAGACTCAGGCTTCTTCCTGACCCGGCGAGCGCGTGGCCATCTGCCGATCCAGGAGATAGATCGATGGTCCGTCCGATCCGACAAGCTTGAGACGCTCAATGATTTCGATGACGAGTGCCTCTTCTTCAACCTGCTCGTTAATGAACCACTGCAGAACGATCTGCGACGGCAGATCCTTCTCCGTCAGCGCGAGTTCATACAGCGCATTGATGCTTGATGTGATCAATTGCTCGTGTTTGTGCACGTGCTCAAAGACGTCAAGAGCTGAAGTGTACGCACCGTTCGGCGCCGAAAGCGGGCGAAGTGCAACGGTCTCACCACGATTGTGCAGAAAATCGTACAGCTTCATTGCGTGCTGCGTCTCCTCTTCCCACTGCACACGCATCCACTGGGCAAAGCCCGGAAGATTGTTCTCCGTGAACCATGCTGCCATGCCAAGATAGACATAGGCGCTCTGGAACTCGGCCTGGATCTGCGAATTGAACGCATCGACGAGATTGTGCTTCATTGCCATGATTTTCACCAGTTGGTTTTCGGGAAATTACCGAATTCGGGGCTAGTTTGGGGGCCCCTATCGTTACGTCATCTTTTGGCAGAAAAATCATGAAACGTCAATCGTCACTTGCCCGCATCTCCGTCGTCAATGCAGAATACTTCGCCTTTCATGGCGTTCGTGAAGAAGAGCGCAGCCTCGGCGGACGATATCAGGTCGATGTTGACGTATGGTTCGATCCGGTGAAGGTGTCGGTGAGTGATGACCTCAGCGATACCGTGAACTACGAAGATCTGCTGTTCATCGTAAACGAGTACATGAACGGCGAAAGCTGCGAACTCATCGAAACACTTGCCTCGGACATTGCCTCGGGCATCCTCGACCGCATGGAAATCGTCCGCCAGGTAACCATTCGCGTTCGTAAGCTATCGGTTCCGATTCAGCAGGTTCTTGATCACGTGGAGACCGAGATCACGCTCGTGCGCGAGGCCTAAGGGGCATGCAGACAGTCCTGCTGTCGCTGGGTGCCAACCTTGGTGACCCGTCTGAGACCATTGCACGGGCGATCGAGCTCATTGGTGAGAACGTCCTCACGAACGTGCGCACTTCGGCGCTGTACCGCACGGCCCCGGTCGGTGTAACCGCTCAGCCCGACTTTATCAACGGCGCTGTGGTCGGTGAGAGCACTTCCTCGGCCCGCGAGATTCACGACGCTTGTAAGAACATCGAGCGAATACTCGGACGTCAGCAGCGCGAACGCTGGCACGAACGCGAAATCGATATCGACGTTATCCTTGTTGGCAACGTTGTCTATGACGAAGACGACGTGCACATCCCCCACCTTCGAATGCATGAGCGAATGTTCGTGCTGCAACCTGCCTGCGATCTGATTCCCCATATCATCTGCCCCCGCAACGGCAAGACCCTGCAGCAGCTACTCGACGAATGCATGGATGAGACGTCGAGACCCCAGAAGCTTTGAGGTTTGAGGTTTCAGGTTCGGGGTAAATGTTCGTCATCCCTGCGAAAGCAGGGATCCAGATGACCGATGACATAGCACTATTCTCCATTCTTCAAAAGCATAATTGCTCGGCCATCTACGATCAGTG
>CAYMTW010000077.1:0-7239 GCA_964393485.1 uncultured Melioribacter sp.
CCCTTGCCAAGGTGCGGTATGAAAAGATGGGCGAAGCATTCCGTGATCGCAAGGTCCTGCTTCTTTCCCTCGTACAGAACTGGCTCATCGGTCCCGTGCTGATGTTCGGGCTTGCCATCCTGCTCCTGCCGGACAAGCCCGAGTACGTTCAGGGTCTGATCATGATCGGACTTGCCCGCTGCATCGCCATGGTGATCGTCTGGAACGACCTTGCCTGCGGTGACCGCGAGTATGCGGCTGGACTCGTGGCATTCAATAGTCTCTTCCAGGTGGTGTTCTACAGCATCTATGCCTGGTTCTTCATGACGTGGCTACCGCCGCTGATCGGCCTGACTGGCGTGGAGGTGAACATCTCCATGTGGCAGATCGCCGAAAGCGTTGCCATCTACCTCGGCGTTCCGTTGGCCGGCGGCTACCTGACACGTCGGGTTCTCACCACTACGAAGGGGGCTGAATGGTACGACTCCACCTTCGCGCCACGCATTGGACGCATTACGCTCATTGCTCTACTCGGCACGATCATCATCATGTTCAGCATGAAGGCCACCAGCATTATTGCACTTCCACTGGACGCGGTGCGCATCGCCATTCCACTGACGCTGTACTTCATCATCATGTTTGCTGTAAGCTGGTGGATGAGCCGCCGCATGGGTACCGACTACGAGCGCACCACCACGCTCTCGTTCACGGCTGCCTCCAACAACTTCGAGCTGGCCATCGCCGTGGCCATCGCCGTGTTTGGCCTCTCGTCCGACCAGGCCTTTGCCGCCGTGATCGGCCCCCTGATCGAGGTCCCGGTCATGCTCGCCCTGGTCAAAGTGGCCCTGAAGCGGCGCTAAGCACCCAAAACCTCGCAAAATGGCATCGCTGTTGCCATAATGCGTTGCAAAATGGCATTAGCGATGCCAGAATGTGTGCCCGGGCGTAATTCTCGTAATTCTCGTGATTCCGTAACTAGTCCTTATCTCCATCCGCCGCCGAGCGCCCTGTACAGCTCGATCGAGGCTTTGAGCTGTTCGACCTTGGTGTCGATGAGTTCCATCCTGGCTTCGAGGGCGTCGCGCTGTGTAAGCAGCACTTCCATGTAGTCGGCGCGGGCAGATGTGAACAATGTTCCGGCGATATCGACCGATGCTGTCAGGGCCTCCACCTGGCGTGTTTTCAGTGCAAGGCTGCTTTGCAGGTTCGAGACCTTGGCTAGGCGATTTGCCACTTCGATGTAGGACGTCAGCAGGGTCCGTTCGTAGTCATAGGCGGCCTGGATCTGCTTCGCATTGGATGTGTTCAGTGCGGCAATGATCCCCCGTCGGTTGACCACGGGTGTGAGCAGTTCACCGGCCAGGCTGTACATCATCGATTCCGGCGTCGTGAAGAGAAACTGCGGATTGAACGCCTGGTATCCGATGCCGGCACCGATCGAGAGCGATGGGTAGAACCGAGCACGTGCCACTTCGATGTCGAGCTCTGCAGCCTTCAGTGCCTGTTCTGACTGGCGCACGTCAGGTCGGTTCTGCAGAAGCTGGGACGGCACGCCGGACTTAAGTGAATCCAGGGTGATGGTAAAGAAACCCGCTGACGAGCGTTCTATGCGCTGTGGATATCGACCCACCATAAAGTTGATGCGGTTCTCTGTCTCCGTAATACGCTGCTGGATCTCATACCGATGACTTTCATTCTTGAGCACTTCGGCCTCGAATCGCCGCACGGCCAGCTCAGTTGTGCGCGCCGCCTGCTTCTGCTGCTCGATGATCGTCAGTGCATTCTTCAGAATGCTGATGTTTGAATTGACCGCTTCGAGAAGATTGTCCAGCGCCATCAGCTCATAGTAGCTCGACGTCACTTCGGACACTAGGTTTGTCACCAGATATCGCGCCCCCTCTGTCGAAGCCAGGTATCGCAACCCGGCTGACTTCGTCGCATTCCGCAGTCTGTTCCAGATGTCCACTTCCCATTGCACCGTGGCCGAGAGTGCCACATCGGGAAGGGGCTTAGGGAATCGCTCACCGGAACGGATCTCAAGACCTTCTTCCACCGCGCCGTTGCGCGTGAACGATCCGGCCTTGTCCACGCCGCCCCCTGCCCTCAGGTTTACAAACGGCAAGTACTCTCCGGAACGAGCCAGCACTTCATTCTGCGCGATCTCGATCTCCTGCATTACAATGTTCAGCTCCTGGTTATGGGCAAGTGCTGAATCAACCAATGTTACCAGCACGGGGTCACGATAGTACTCCCGCCAGTTCACGGTAGCGCTGTTCGTGGTGTCAGATGACTCCCGGAACGACCCCGGTACGTCACGGTTGACTGTTTTCTGGATAACTGTCGGAACGCAGGAAGTGAGCACGGACATCCCTATGAGCACCGTGCCCATCAATGTTTTCATCGTCATGGCGGTCACTTCAATTCGTGAGTGTGAACGTATTCATCGGAAAGGGGCTCAGTATGTTCCCCTGCAATAAGCGTCTTCCCCCTGATCATGGTGGCGAAGAGGTAGTATAATCCAGGGATGAGAAGCACACCGAGAATCGTACCCACGAGCATTCCTCCGAGCGACGATGATCCAATAGTCCGGTTACCGATCGCACCCGGACCGCTTGCGACGACCAATGGAATCAGGCCGGCTACGAAGGCAAACGATGTCATCAGGATCGGTCGCAATCGAGCGCGAGCCCCCTCAATGGCGGCCTCGAAAATGGATGCACCCTGCTGCTGACGCTGCACAGCAAACTCCACAATCAGCACAGCGTTCTTTCCAAGAAGACCCACGAGCATAATGACACCGACCTGAGCATACGTATCGTTAGCAAGCCCCATGAGCTGCAAGAGTGCGAAGGCACCAAACACACCAACAGGGAGAGAGAGAATCACGGCAAGTGGCAGTACAAAGCTCTCGTACTGCGCCGCAAGCACCAGATAGACAAACACCAGAACGATCAGGAAGATGTACACCGACTCGTTTCCACGGGCGGCTTCGTCATATGACAGTCCTTCCCAGGCAATGTCATAGCCTTTCGGGAGCGTGGTAGTCGCAACCTCCTTGATCGCCGCAATAGCATCACCAGTTGTGTAACCTTCACCGGGCAGACCACGAATTGCCGATGAGTTATAGAGGTTGTAGCGCGTGATCTCGTTTGGACCCTGGGACTTCTTCAGAGTCATGAACGATGAATACGGCACCATCTCGTCGCGGTCATTCTTGACGAAGAGATTCTCAAGGTCTGACGGATATCGACGGTACTCCGGCGCCGCCTGCACATATACGCGGAAGAATCTATCAAAGCGAATGAATCCCAGCTCATATTCACTACCAATGAGAATATTGAGGTTATCCATTGCTTTGCCGATCGACACCCCTTTCTGCATCGCGGCATTGTTGTCGATGATCAGCTCGTACTGTGGGTAGTTTGCCGCAAAGAAGGTGAAGAGTCCAGCCAGCTCCTTGCGCTCACTCAGCTCCTTCATGAACGCATCGTTCACTTTCTCGAAGTCCCGATAGCTCGTCTCACTGTTCTTATCCAGAAGGCGTAATGAAAAGCCCCCTGAGGAGCCGAACCCAGGGACGGCAGGAGGCTCAAAGAACTCAATAATGGCGCCGATGTCCCGGGTCTTGCGCTCAAGTTCCTCCATGACCTCACGAACTGAATGGTCACGGTCTGACCAGTTCTTGAGATCGATTAGACACGTTCCTGCGTTCGAGCCGCGTCCCTCGGTCATGATTTCATATCCGGCAAGAGCAGATACCGATTCGATGTCGGGAATTGTTTTGCAAATGCTCTCGAGTTCAAGTGCCACCTGGTTTGTGCGCTCGAGTGTTGACCCGGGCGGCGTCTGGATAATGGCATAGATCGTACCCTGGTCTTCGCCAGGAATGAAGCCGGCCGGAATGATCGTATTTACACCGACAATCGCCACAATGAGAAAGATCGTTAGGCCAACGGTCAGCAAACGCTTGTTAGCTGTACGCCGAATCACCCTCTCATAGCTGTCTGCCACGCCTTCATACCAGCGGTTAAAGGCATCAATGCCACGCTGAACAATCGATCGCTTCCTTTCCTGTCCATGCGTATTGCGAAGGATCATCACGCAGAGCACGGGCGTCAGCGTCAATGCGACAACACCGGAGATGATGATCGAGCTGGCCATGGTGATCGAGAACTGTCGGTAGAACGTACCGACCGGGCCTGGCATGAAGGCGATCGGAACGAATACGGATACCATGACAAGGGTAATGGCAATGATGGCACCACTGATCTCTGAGAGTACGGCCTTTACCGCTGGATACGGCTCGAGATTCTCCTCGTGCATTTTTGCATGCACTGCCTCTACCACGACGATGGCATTGTCGACCACGATACCGATAGCAAGAACAAGTGCAAAGAGTGTGATGAGGTTGATCGAAAGCCCAAATGCCTGAAGAACAAAGAATGTGCCGATGAGCGACACCGGAACGGCCAGAGTTGGGATAAGCGTCGAGCGCCAGTCTCCAAGAAAGATGAACACCACGATGGCCACAAGGATGAATGCGTCGCGCAGGGTATGCGTAACCTGCTCAACAGAGGCATCAAGGAACTGAGACACATCATAGCTGATCTTATACTTCATCCCGCGAGGGAAGCTAGGCTCAAGCTCAGCAAGCTTTGTTTTGATGTCTTTTATGACCTGGCTGGCGTTGCTCCCGATCGACTGCTTCAGAACAATGGCTGCTGAGGGATTGCCATCTAGATTGGAGTAGATATCAATGAACTCAGAATTCATTTCAACGGTTGCGACATCGCGAAGGTGAACACTCTCGCCGTCGGGGTTCGCCCGCAGAATAATGTTCTCATACTGCTCGGGTTTGTTGAACCGTCCGATGTAGTTAAGAACATACTCAAGTGACTGAGCCTGCTTGCCCGAACTCAACCCCAAGCGTCCTGGACGCGCGATCATACTCTGCTCGCGCATCGATGCGAGAACTTCTTCTGCAGAGATGTTGTAGGCTCGCATACGGTCCGGCTTCAACCACACACGCATAGCATACTGTCGGCTACCGAGAATCGCCGCGGAGGCGATTCCCGGAATGCGACGTATCTCGGCTATGAGGTTCACATTCGCATAGTTGTAGAGGAATGTCTGGTCGGCCTTGGCATCCGTGCTGTACAAGTTCACGTACATCAGCATACTTGGAAGTACCGGTGTGAGCACCACTCCTTCGCGCTGGACGAGCTCGGGCAGGAGTGGCATGACTGCGTCGACGCGCGTCTTTACTCGCACTACTGCCTCGTTCGGGTCAGTGCCGGGTTCGAAGATCACACGTAGTGTGGCCTCGCCGGCACTTGTGGCATCAGAAGCGATGTATCGCATTCCCTGAACGCCGTTGATAGATTGTTCAAGGGGAATCAATGTAGACTTGACAAGCACATCAGCACTTGCACCAGGATAGAAGACGGCGATATTCACCGTCGTGGGGGCGATCTGCGGGAACTGCTCCGTTGGCAATTGCCGCATAGCCAGAAGACCGAGGAAGACGATCACAATCGAGAGGACGATCGCCAGCACCGGCCGATTAAGGACGTTCTTAAACATGCGTGGGTTCTCTCAATGGGGTGTTACTCAGCCGTCAAGTGAAGGGTGTTCATTGCCTCTACCGGAGACTTGAAGGTGTATTCGATCTTGTCGTTTTCATGAACCTTGCGCAGACCTTCGATGAGAACCTTGTCTCCATCGGCCAAGCCTTCAGAAACAGCATAGATGTGCTGCATTTCAGCAAGTACCGTGATCTGTCGTGACTGTACAATGTTCTTGGCATCGACAACGTAGACGTACTTTTTATCCAGCACTTCGAACGTTGCCTTCTGTGGAATGAGAAGAGCATTCTTCAATGGTTCGGTCATCAGAATGTTGCCAGTCTCACCATGACGCAGCAGTCCGTTCGGATTCGGGAATGTGGCCCGGAAGGCAATGTTCCCGGTCTCGTTGTTGAAGTCGCCCTCAATGGTATTCATGAGGCCCTTCTGTGGGAAGATCTGATTGTTGGCCATCCGCAGGTCCACCATCATCGTACTGTCCTGTGGCGTATGCTGCTTGTAGTTCAGATACTGTGCTTCTGGAACGTTGAAGTACACCCACATCTGACTGTTGTCCGAAAGGGCCGTAAGCATCTCACCCTCGTCCAAAAGGCTCCCAACCCGGACGTGCAGGCGGTCCATGATTCCAGTGAAGGGTGCCTTTATCCGCGTGAAGTTCAGGTGAGCCTCAGCAAGCCCCATTTCGGCTCTTGCCCGCTCATACTTTGCCCGGACGATGGCGAGCTCATTCTTTGAAACGATGTTTTTGTCGGCAAGAGCCTTGGTGTTCTGATACTCGATCTCAGCAGCCTTTGCTTCTGCCTCGGCCTTGCGGAAGTCCGCCTCGTAGATCGTCGGCATGATCTGGAACATGAGCTGTCCCTTCTTCACGACCTTTCCTTCGTCAACAAGGATCTTTTCGAGATAGCCTCGCTCCATGGCCCGTAGTTCGATATGCTGAATCGCATGGATCTGGCAGACATACTCATGGACGATCGATGTGTCTTTGCGCAAGGGGCTAGTCACAACGTACTTGATAGCCTCCTCCCGCTCCTGCTCATCCTTGTGGCAGGCAGAGAGGCCGATGATGCAAAGCGCAATGAAGACAATAGAACGGACAGTGCTCATCGTTCTCTTTCACAATGTTGATGGATCATGTGCAACGAAGCGTTCATACAGAGCCAGATCTGGCTCTGTTTCAACGGCATTGTGTCGGATGCTCTCCGTGGACTGCCTGCGGCAGTGCTGACCCGTTGTCTCTCGCTGAAAGAGGCGGGCGTTGTGGCGCTGCTAGATCAGCAGCCGGCGCACCAAGATGTAGCGGGGCGTTCTGGTGAGGGACGCGCCGAGCAATCCACCTCGGTAAGGTGGTGCATCAACAGGGCTCGATCGAACCTGGTGCAGGTCACTCGAGAGCTCAGATGTTGATAATACCGGGTCGACTGAGTCTTCTGTTTTGTCGGATTCAGAATCAAATGGTGACAACCGCTCGACATGGCACGCTAGCGCAGCCCCGTGTACTGGTCGTTCCTGTGAATACGCATATGCTACCTGTCCGACTGTTACCAGACAGATTGCTGCGAGGAGGATGGAGACGACGTATTTCATTCCGGCTGACATTGACGGCAAAACTACAAGGTTTCGTGTTCGATTAGCCTAGTTTTCCACAACACGCCGTGATGTTGGGTGGAACTGC
>CAYMTW010000078.1:0-7088 GCA_964393485.1 uncultured Melioribacter sp.
AGTCCCGAGTGGATTCGAACCACCGACTTTCAGCTTCGGAGGCTGACGTTCTATCCAGCTGAACTACGGGACCGTGAGCGGCAAAGATACACGTTCTGGTCCGAAGACCTGCTCGCGGTCGCAGGGGGCTATCTGGAGGCGCGCCTGAGACTACGAAGCAGCAGGCGGCCGCGAATGCGGATGCATCTCCAGAGATGTCGAACGCCTTGACGTCCAATGAATAGGGCAGCAAGAACCCAGAGGAGTTCCGGCAGGCCAACCGAAAAGGCCAGCGTAAGACCGGCGGCCAGCCAGCCGTCAATGCCCAGAATGAAGATCAACGGTATGAGTGATGGCAGAAACATCCCCAGCACAAGCAGCGACAGGCCGGCCACGCGGCGCCACAGTGGAACACTCCTTGGGAGACACATCTGATGTGTGGCGGGGTTACGGCAGCAGCGGATGAACCACTTTGCGCCAGAGCGGCGGCAGCAGCGACAGCAGGATCATTCCCGGATACCCCTGCGGCAACTGCGGACTCTCTTCGTGCACACGCAGAGACTGGTAGCGTCGCTGGGGCGACAGATGATGGTCGGCATGGCGTTGGAGCTTGAACAGGAAGGCGTTCGAGACGGTATGTCGTGCTTCCCACGCATGCTGGGGACCGAACTTCTCAGGTACGCCCGGCTTGACTTCATTGCGAACCAGGCCGTAGTGCTCTACGTAGTTGACCGCTTCGAGCAGCAGGATGCCGAACGCCCCCTGACAGATAAACAGCACAGCCGAGGTCGCACCATACACAGAGCCAATGCCTACCGCCAGCAGTGGCGTACCCAGCATCCACCACCACATGCGGTTGCGAAGACCATAGCGCAGTTTACCGCGATTGCCCAGGCGCTGGGCCTCCATCTGCCAGACATGCAGCCAGCTGCCAACGATGCAGCGAACGATGAATGCATAGACTGACTCGCCCTTGCGCGCCGTGGCCGGATCATGCCGCAACCCCACGTTGCGGTGATGTCCGGCAACATGCTCCAGTGCAAAATGCGCGTAGCCAACCTGCAGCAGAAGGAGAAGTCCGAGGCGACGCTCCCATGGCGAGTTACGGTGGCTTAGCTCATGGGCGATGGTGATGCCGAGTCCGCCGGTAACCGAGCCAATGCTCAGCACTCCCAGTGCGCCTTCCCACCACTGTAGTGTCGGAGAACTCCAGATCTCACAGGCACGCCAAATGAGCAGGGTCTGAGCGATCGCGTGGATGTAGAGGATCAAGCGATATGCCACACGGTCATCGAGGTCGATCACCTGCTGCTGCGACGGTGAGCGGTGGTCCCGACCCACCAGCGCGTCCATCACGGGAAGGCCTGCAAAGGCAAACAAGGCCCCAATGCCCGACCAGGCAAGGTGCATCTCCACTCCGAGCCATGCCAATAGTGGCAGCAGTAGCGAGAGATAGAAGGGGGCGGGCCCCATGATGGCCGGGGTACTCATGCGTCAAATGTAACGCACGGGATGAATCAGCCATGCTACTGTGGAGAATTCAGTACAACGTCGTTGCCGTCAAAGGATAGGGGCGAATCGGCACTCCCCCGAACCAGCACGGCAAGCGCATCGGCATTGACCCGATGGCCAGCCTGCCGGAGAAACTCAATGCATTCGTCCTGCGACATCCGCCGGTGCTCACGCTGCGAGAGCTCAGCGATCAGGGCACGCTTGGCCTGAACGATCTGAAAGGAATTCATGGGGGCGAATCTACGGTCGGTATCTTTGCGGCCATGCGCAGAGTCCTTCCTTTCCTGCTCCTTCTGCTTGCGGCTGCGTCCGCCAGCGCACAACTCCGTCCGGCGGCAAATGCCCGCCCCCTGGCTGGCGTGATCAACGGCGACACCGTGTGGCTAGACGAATATTCACGCGAGATCGGACGTCGCACTGAGTATGCCCAGCTGCGCGGCCAGGTCGATCCGCCTGAGATCATGCAGGCTGCCTGGGACGACATCGTTCGGCGACGTTTGCTGCTTCGTGCCTCAGCAGATCAAGGCGTGGCGGTTACGCTAGCCGTTGTCGACAGCATCTTGCTCAATGCTACGCCCGATTACATCCGACGCGGCGTCGTGGACGAGCGTGGACGCTTCGATGCCGCCCTGCTCAGCGCCATGGTGCTGCGCCCGGATTCAGTTGTCCGAGCCAACACTCCCGGCATGAAGGACCAGGATCGTGAGCAAGAGATCAAGCAGCTCAACGGCACCATCGCCCAGTGGCGGGAGTTCATCGGCTTTGCCGAAACCGAACGGCGGCTCCGTTCAAAGGTCACGGCCGATGTCACTCTGGACACGTCCGGACTGCGTGAGCGCTTCCGCCTTGCTGCCTCTACGGTCGCAGCCGATGTCGTCCTGGTGCCCTGCGCCAAGGATCTCCCCCGTCCCAACGTCACCGAGCTTCAGGCCTATCACAAGGCCAACTCCGCCCAGTTCACCACTCCTGAACCTATGCGGCGTCTTGCGATCATGTCCTGGCCCATGA
This sequence comes from uncultured Melioribacter sp., assembly GCA_964393485.1. Classification (GTDB taxonomy): domain Bacteria; phylum Bacteroidota; class Ignavibacteria; order Kapaibacteriales; family Kapaibacteriaceae; genus UBA10438. The sequence goes on from CAYMTW010000078.1 coordinate 2,500, forward strand.
CGGCTGCTCCGATCGATTCTTCTCTCGTGCTGAGTAACATCAACCGCTTCGTCGGCCTTGTCAATGCAGCACGCAGTCCGCGTCAGAAGGATTCGATTTGGAATAGCGTCTCGAGCACAACATCGAACGGCACGATTCGCCTCTCTGCCGACTCGGTCGAACAGGCTGACTTCTATGCCCGTGTTCGCGGCAAGAAGGTCGGCACCGCCATTGGACCCATCATGCACCCCTCGGGCGTGCACATCCTGCTCATTGACTCTGTCATCAAGGCCAAGGGGGCAACGTCACCCGTTGTGCGCATTCGCTACATCCTGACGCCGATAGAACCCTCCAAGCAAACGGTCGACAGTATTCTTGGTGTTGTCAGTGAGGCGGTCCGCATCTACGAAGAAGGCATCGAGCTTGGTGCCGTGGCAGGCCGTTTCGGACGTCAGATCACGCTCTCGCCCTGGTTCACGGAACGTCAGAAAGTCTACGGCTCCTACCGTCTGCCGCAGGTGGCCTTCCGCACTCAGGTGGCTGCTGCCTGTGACCCGATCGACACGCCCGAAAGGGGCGTTGTCATGGCCGTTGTGATCGACAGTGTTCCGGCTGGCCCCCTGCCCTTTGAGGCGGCCTTGTATCGCATGTCGGATGCCATTGTTCGCCAGCGTGCCTGTGACGCTCGACGCGACCTTGCGAAGATCGTCAAAGGGCTCTGCTCGCGCATTGACGGAGGCGTTCTCTTCATTGCCGAACGGCCCAAAGAAGCACAGGTGGCCAGGGGGCTCACCATCACCGGTGACGGGTACTTCGGTGATGCGATGTATGACCTGACGGCCGCTCGCGAGATCCTGGCCAAGCCGATGCCGGATCTGTATGGTCCGTTCCTTGGTGATAACGGCTGGTATGTCGTCAACATCACGGGTATCAACGCGGCCAATCCGGATGAGTTTCCGATGTGGCTCGAGCTCAAGCGGGAAGATATTCTTGAGGAACAACGCACAGCACGATGGGAGCAGTTTGAGCGGCAGTTGCGTAGCTCGGCTGCTATCGACGACCGACGCTGGCTGACCTTCCGGTACTGACACCGATGGCATCCCTACTGATCATCGATCTCGGAGGCGTCCTCTTTGACATCGATTTCGAGAAAACCCGTTCGGCCCTGATGAAGCTCGAAGGCTACAATGGCAAGTCCCTTACCTTCGGGATCGAGGAGCAGCAGGAGATCTTCATCGAGTACGATCGAGGTACCATCTCAACAGCGCGGTTTCGTGAGGCCCTGCGCGAGCTCTATGGTTTTACCTGTCCCGACGACGACATCGACCGCGCATGGTGCGCGATTTTGGAACGCGGGCTCTTCTCCTTTGCAACAGACGAGGTTCGTGATCTGCGAGCCAGGTACGCCGCTGAACCAGGAAGTGCGGCTGTGATCCTATCAAACATCTCTGAACTCCACTACCTCGACGCCCGCGAACGATGCGCTCCGGTGTTTGCGTTGGTTGACCGAGTGTATCTGTCGTTTGAGATTGGCAAGCGTAAGCCGGATCCTGAAGCATTTCTGCACGTCATGCAGGCTGAAGGGTTCACCCCCTGTCAGACGGTCCTCGTCGATGACTCAGCGTCGAACTGCGCCAGTGCGACATCGCTTGGCATGCTGGCGGTCCATACGGTGCGGTAGACGACCGCTCCAGTTGTGCAGTTCTTTTCTCTGTAGCACCCGCCCCAAACAAAGCTCGGGACAGATTGCGTGTACCACCAGCGCAACCGGCCCCGAGGTATAACAGAGAAATAGGACAACTACCCATATGAGAGTACCGACCTCTCTATTGATTGCAAGTTCGCTGTGGTACGATACGGCATCAATACCCAGAATGGGGTAGAGCGTGACACCATCGGAACCGCACATACGCATGCACCGCTAGGCCGGTAGCTCGCTACCGCTTGTCTCACGGGCCCACACAAGGGCGATCAGGCCAACCACGTAGGCTAGCGCAAAGATGGAGATGGCATTTTCATACCCACCCAGTGTCGTCACGAGAACCCCAACAAAAAACACCGTTACCGCGGTTAGCAGACGTCCAGCATTCATCGACACGCCGGTAGCCGAACCGCGAAGGCGCGTCGGGAACAGTTCGGGAATGTAGGCGCTCAACACGCCCTGGTTGATACCGATGAACATGCTGAGCAGGAAGGTGCAGGCAAATAGGATCGTGCCGGGCTGCTGCCCGGACTGAAAGATCAGCATCGTCATGCCGATGCATCCGATGTACGCAATAGCTGATGCCGGGCGGCGGCCCAGCCTGTCGGAAAGCAGTCCACTGAACAGTCCTCCGGCCACACTCCCGGCCCCGAGCATGATGTTTGTCAGAGCGCGGTTATGCTGTGCCGAGGACGTATCACTCACGTGATGGATCCACGTTGGCATCCAGGCAAAGACGGCCCACAGACCTATGAGCATTGAACCAAAGAGAGTAATACCGATGAGCAGGTCGCGTCGATAAAGGGGCGAGAGCAGCTCCGTCACGGAATCGCGATTTGTTTGCGTTGCTTGGGTCCGCCACATGTCGGACTCGCGAACAACCAACAGGATAAGCAGTGGCAGCGCCAGAGTTGCCGTGGTCAGGCTGAACGCTGCCCGCCAGTCAGCCTGGGAGGAAGCAACCAGGCCGGCAGCGATGAAGCCAACCGGGAAAGCGTTGATCAGGATCCCGACCAGTACGGCCCGACGTCCGGTATTGAAGGCTTCGCTGACGAGGACGGTGGAAAGGGCCAGTACGCTGCCGGCACCAAATCCGGTTGCAAACCGCACAGCCACCAGAATTTTGACGTCACTAACAAGACCCGTGAGACTCATCCCGGATGTGCTAAGAAGAACGCAAAGAAGAAGCGCCATGCGACGTCCGATGCGGTCTGCAAGAGCACCCAGCACAAAGGCTCCGAGGGCCCAGCCAACCAGAAATGCACCGCTGCAGGCCGAGCCGAGCTGCGGAACGAATTCCTTCAGAGGCACCGCGCCTGCAAAGTCCGAAGCGATAGCCGGCAGATAGACGCTAAAGAGCGTTGCGGCAATGCCCGAGCTGGCCGTACACACCCAGGCGATGAGATAGACCCAATGACGATGCTGCATCCAGCAAAGATAGTCGCTCACTATATTCGCGCTCCCGATGTGGTCACCGGCTTCGGCCGGTGCGTTGAGGGAAGCACGTGAAAGTCGTGCACGGTTGCGCCGCCGTAACGGAGGACAACCCGGTCTAGCCTGCAAAGGGCAGCCACTGAGTACCTGGGGATGCCAGGACTTGGGAAGGCGATCGGGAAGGATGAATCCGAAAGTCGGAATATCTGCCACATCGTTTTAGTTCAAACGGGGTATCATCCTCGCCGCTGCGCATCACAGCGGTCATCCTGAAAGGGGCACGCAATGCGTGTTCTTCCATCACTTTGTGCGCTCATATGCGCTTCAGTCCTCGTCGTTGCGCAGCAGCGCATTTCTACACCTCTTCAGCCGATCAGCATCACGGTTGCTGGATCGATGGTACACATCTTATGTGCACGGACAGATGTCAACTTCAACGGAAATGCCGACGATACAGATGTGCCGGCATCGTGGCTGGTCGTTGATGCTCCGACCCGACAGGTGGTGAGGAACACAGAGTTTGGATGGGGCCATGTGACAGCGCAACGTTTCGGGTACTCCACAGTATTGGGAGTGTTCGACGTCGGCTTCAATGATGAGGTCTATCGCTTTTCCATGGCCACGCAGTCCAACTCGGATATCGTCTTTTCAGGTCCGGTCTCATCGGTCTCAACTTCGACTGATGGCAAGACCGTCTGGGTGGCGCAGCGACCAAACTTTACAGACCCAGGATCCATCACGGAGATCGATGTCGAAGGTAAAGACCGTGTATCGTTTCAGACCGGCGTAAGCCCCCAAGCCCCCTTACCGTTCACCACCTCGAAGGGAACTGGCCTTGCGGCACTCTGCGAGGGGACATTCGGTGGAAACAACGGCACACTGGAGATCTGGACGGATCTCAAGGGATCGCGCCAACGCGCGACAATCACGGTCGGCGACACTCCAAACCACCTACTGATCCACGACGGACGCGCCTACGTCACCGTCAACGGTTCGCACCACGTGGTCGTGGTTGACCTCGACAACAAGGTAGCCGTTGATACGATCCTGGTCGGCACCTCCGGCTATGATGGTCCACGCGAATGCGCCATCGACACCAAGGCTACCGACGAAAGAGCTCGGCTCTATGTGACCACCTTCAGCAGCGACGTGCGCGTGTTTGACCTCATAACCGGCGAGCGTCTCGGCACGCTTGCCGTGGGCGCAAAGCCCGAAGGTCTGGCCATTGTTGGGCGCGAGCTCTGGGTAACGCGGACGTTTGTTGAAGGGGGCTATGCAGCCGAACGAGAAGTGGTGATCTTCGATCTTGATGCGCCGACCTCGGTCTGCGAGAATAGTACAACGAAAGCCCCTTCTGCCTACCTGGCCCTGGGCGGCTCGCTGCGCGTGCCATTCATACTTGAGATGGACGCAACGCTTACCGACCTGACGGGCAAGACGACACCGGTTTCTGCCGTAGTTTCCGACGCGCAAA
>CAYMTW010000079.1:0-6495 GCA_964393485.1 uncultured Melioribacter sp.
AGTTGGATAGAGCGACGCTTTCCTAAAGCGTGGGCCGGAGGTTCGAATCCTCTCGGGGCCGCAAGACAGGTTTGAGGTTGCAGGTTTGGGGTGTGAGGTGCTGGGTACAGGTACGGAGTTGCTGAGCTACTGAGCTACTGAGTTACTGAGCTACTGAGCTACGGAGTTACTGAGCTACTGAGCTACGGAGTTGTTTGAATGCTCCGTCATTCCTGCGAAAGCAGGAATCCAGGCGTTTGATGATGGATTCCCGCTGCCGCGGAAATGACAAACGACCTAACACCTAACACCTCAAAATCATTCATCATTGGTAACCACCTCGCTTGCCCCTTGAATGAGAATGGGCTGATTGATCAGCGAGGCGTCGGGATTGATGATCTCGACCAAACCATTCGATGAGTTGCCGGTTTGAATGCTCCGACGGATGAGACGATCGTGAGTGCGGGTGAAGATTGATGCCAGTTTGCCGTCACGCATGATAGCGTCTTCCGGGACTACCCAAGCCATACGCGGACGTGTGCGAAGCGTTGCACTGAGTGACGTGCCCGGTGTGAGCATGGCATCGTGCCTGACCAGATGGGCATGCACAGCGACGGTATGGTCCGAGCGGACCTCCTTGCCAACGAGCTGCACGGTAGCCATACGCACACTATCAGGAGAGTTTGTGATGCGCACAACAACGGTGTCTCCAACTCTGATCTGCGGTACATCGCGTTCGAAGACGGCCAGCTCGATGTGCATATGGTCGGTATCCACAACCTGAAACACAGGGGTATTGGGCTGAATGTAGCTACCAACGTTCACGGCGATTGATGTAACGTAGCCGTCAATGGGGGACGTGATGGTGACAGCGCGCGAAAGGTTCGACTCATTCAGTGTTGATGCCTTGATGTTAAGCAGAGCAAGCTTCTCGGCAAGCCCCTTCCGCTGAATTCGCAGCGTTGTGACCTCTGATTGTGCGCGTTCAAGTGCCTTGCGCGGGTTGACGCTATCGCGCGACAAGAGGCTCTGACGTTTCAGTTCCTGCTCGGCAAGTTCCAGCTGTGCATTCGTCACAAGGTAGTCTTGCTGCATAGTTACAAAGTCCTGATGCTCCAGCGTTACGAGTACTTCGCCCTTGTGCACATGGGTACCTTCGAGCACACGCACAGTGCGTACGATGCCGCCGAATGGGGCGGTGATGCTGTAAACAAACTGTGGCGGAACGTGCACACTGCCGTACACCATGATGTCATCAGTAACGGTCTGCTGTGAAAGAGTGCCAAACACCAGGTGGGCATTCCGTTGCTGTGCAGCGCTCAGGCGAACCGTGTCGGTGGAGCTTGCCGGTGCCTCGTCTGTTGCCTTGGAGGATTCGGCTGTGCAGCCGGCCAGAACGATCATCACCATCGGGATAATCGAAACAAGCCATGCGGCTCGCTGTAGTCTGATTCTTTGAAGGGGCGAGAGGATGTGTGATATGACGGTCATGATCATTGTCCGATGAGGAGTTCGTAGGAAGAAAGAAGTTCTGCCAGGTGCAGACGCGCATCCATCTCGGAAGTGCGCGTATCCATTACCTGGCGCAGTGCGGTGTTGATCTCGCTCCAGCCAACCTCGCCGAGTTCGTAGGAGCGCTGGGTCTGTTCGAGAAGAAGATGCGCCGTTCGCAGTCCGCCGGTGGCGTACACATCAACAAGTCCCCGTGCGGAGGCAATGGAGGCGCGAAGCGTCTGTACCTCCTGTATGATGCTGTTTGCCCCCTGACGAAGCCGTTGCTCTGCGATACGCTGGTTGAGCGTGGCCTGCTGACTTCGTGCCGACGTTGGCAGAAACCACATCGGTACGGAGAGTCCGACCAAAAAGCCCTGGAAACGATCGCTCGAGGTTGCCAGCATCGTCGGTCCATTCGGCTGTGGAAGCGGTGTACCGTTGAGACTCTGGTTGTAATAGCCAAGTGTGATGTCGGGAAGAAACTGTGATGAGGCCACACTCTTGGCCTGGTCAGCAACGCGCAGCTGCTGCTCGAGCACATCGATAATGGGACTGCGAGTCGAGTCGAGCTCTGCCGGCATCGTACCCGGAAGTACAAGGCTGTCGGCAGCACTGACGGGGTCTTTCGAGCCGCAGGCAAGACCGAGTCGGCCTTCGGCTGAGCGCAGTAATGATTGTTCCTGTTGCCATTTTGCTGCAAGCTCCAGTCGGTATGTCTCGGCCGTCAGTCGCTCAAGGGGCGCCGCATCGCCAGCCTCAACACGACGGGTAGCAACCTGGACAGCACGTGTGGTAACGCCGAGCATTACGGTCAGCAGCCGCAGTCGCTCGCGGTGGTGGCATGCGCGGTGATAGGCCATGCGCACCGTGTGGTCGACCTCGCGTTGGGTGACCGTCCGCGACAGCTCGGATTCACGATGCTGCTCGCTTGCAAGGTCCGATGCTGCCGTAAGCTTAGTAGGGAAGGGAATGCTCTGCGTTAGCGTAATGTTCTGGTCCTGTCCCGCAGAGTTATACTGTCCACCCATCATCGTTATCTGTAGCGACGGAATATCAAGGGCCACCGTGCGCTGTAACGCGGACCGTTCGACGTCGAGAGATGCTATTCGCAGCGCAGGACTGTTCTGGCGAGCAAGGGCGAGGGCATCGCTGAGGGACATCACTCGTGGCTGGGCGTTGACGGTCGAAGCTATGGCAGCAACGGCGATGACCGTGGTGAGAGCAGCTGCTGTTCTCCGCTGCCGGCGACGGTCCATGACCAGATACAGAATGGGAAGCACGATCATTGTTAGCAGCGTCGATGTCACCAGTCCACCAATGACCACCGTTGCCAGGGGGCGTTGCACTTCCGCCCCATCACCGGTTGAAAGTGCCATTGGAAGAAAGCCCAGTGATGCCACAAGAGCCGTCATTGTGACCGGACGCAGACGCTCTCGCGTCGCCGTTATCACGACCCGAAGGGGGCTCTGCACGCCCCGCTCGTGGAGACCCTTAAAGGCAGCTAGTAGCACGATGCCGTTCAGGACGGCAACGCCGAAGAGGGCGATAAAACCTACGCCGGCTGAGATGCTGAAGGGCATTCCACGAAGCATCAGCGCAACAATGCCACCGATCGATGCTAGGGGTACGGCGGAAAAGATCAGCATGGCTTGCATCATGTTTCCGAAAGTGAGATACAGCAGAAACAGAATAAGGAACAGGGCAACCGGCACAGCGACCATTAGACGTTGTGTGGCCGCAGCAAGGTTCTCAAACTGTCCGCCATACGTAATGCGATAGCCAGGTGGCAATCGCAGCCCCTTGTCGATATCTGACTGGAGGTCCGCCACGATGCTCTGCACGTCGCGTCCGCGCACGTTGAAGCCCACGCTGATGCGACGCTGCGCATCTTCTCTCTGGATCTGGTTGGGGCCAACGACGATATCGATGCGGGCAACCTGTGTGATTGGCACGTGACCGCCGGAGCGCGTCGGTATGAGCAGTGTTGACAGGTCAGTTGCGGATCTACGGAATGTTGGATCGAGTCGGATCACGATGTCGAAACGTCGATCGGCTTCGAATACCTGCCCGGCAGATTCACCGGCAAACGCGGCCCGCACACTGGTGTTGATTTCGTCAACATCCACGCCCAGCAGACTGCAAGCGTGGCGGTCAATGACAACCGTGAGTTGCGGTAGCCCACTAATGGGTTCTACATAGACGTCCGTAGCACCCTGTACCCGTGTGGTGATGCGCCCGATACGTTCGGCAATTGAGGCAAGCGTGTCGAGGTTGTCACCAAAGATCTTGACAACCACATCCTGGCGCGCACCGGTCATGAGTTCATTGAAGCGCATTTGAATTGGTTGCTGGAACGAGAATGAAACGCCCGGGATATCCTCCAGGGCCTGTTGCATCTTTGTGGCGAGCTCTTCACGTGAATGGGCCGAGGTCCATTCGCGCTTGTCTTTGAGGATGATGATGATGTCCCCAGATTCCATGGGCATCGGGTCGAGAGGAATCTCCGACGTGCCGAGCTTGCCGACCACACGCTCAACCTCGGGAAATCGTTCTTGAAGGATCGATGCGGCGCGCTGGGCCCTGTCGATGGTTGTCGTCAGAGATTGCCCCGTGGCAAGACGCATCTCAACGGCAAAGTCACCTTCATCGAGCTGCGGGATGAACTCGCCCCCCATGGAAAGAAACATCAGGATCGCCATTGCAAAGGCTATCAATGTTGTTGCCACGAGAAGAGGTGCACGGCGCAGAGACACACGCTGTACGGGATAATACAACCGCCCAATTACGCCCATGATGCGGTCGGCGATGGACCACGTGCGAAGGCCAGGTTTGAGAAAAAGCGACGACATCATTGGCACGTAGGTGGTGCTCAGCAGGAACGCACCTGCCACCGCAAAGATGACAGTCTCGGCCATGGGGCGGAACATTTTGCCCTCGATGCCCACAAGGGCAAGGATGGGCACATAGACGATCATGATGATCACCTCGCCAAAGGCAGCCGAACGCCGGATCGTTATGGCCGCTTCCTTCACCGTTTCGGTTCCATCCCTAGTGCGAGCCTGGTGTGAGGTCAATGCATGGATAACCGCCTCGACAATGATCACGGCACCGTCGACGATGAGTCCGAAGTCGAGCGCACCGAGTGACATCAGATTGCCGCTCACTCCGAAGAGGCGCATCATAGCGACGGCAAAGAGCATTGATAGCGGGATGACGCTGGCCACGATGATGCCGGCTCGCAGATTTCCAAGCAATAGCACCAGAACGAAGATCACGATAAGGGCACCTTCGATGAGATTCTTACTGACGGTGCCGATAGCCTTGTTCACAAGTCGTGTCCGGTCGAGGAACGGCTCAATAGCGATGCCTTTCGGAAGTGACCGCTGGATCTCGGCAATACGCTCCTTGACCGTTGAGATCACTTCGGAGGAGTTCGCCCCCTTGAGCATGAGCACGATGCCGCCAACGGCCTCACTATTTGAGTCGTAGGTCATTGCACCATAGCGTATGGCGTGTCCGTCGTGGATCGTTGCCACATCGCGCACCCGCACGGGAGCTGCGTCTACGCTGTGACGAATAATGATCTCACCGACGTCGTCGGCCGACCGGACTAACCCGTCAGTGCGGATGTACTGCACGCCCGAGCGATGTTCAATGTATGCGCCTCCGGTGTTGGCGTTGTTCGCCTGCACCGCGCGAATCATGTCGGCGATGCTCACCCCAGCCGAGTGCAGTCGCACCGGGTCAATGGCAATCTCCACCTGACGCAGGTAGCCGCCGAAGCTCGACACGTCGGCAATACCCGGCGTTCCGAGCAGACGTCGACGCACGATCCAGTCCTGCAGGGTGCGAAGATCTTGTAGGGAATACTGTGCTTCGTAGCCCGGCTGTGCTTTGACCACGTACTGGTATATCTCTCCGAGCCCCGTTGTCACTGGCGCCAGAAGGGGCGTACCGGCGCCTGAGGGAATCTCCCGCTGCACCTCGACCAGGCGCTGATCGACCTGATCGCGGGCCCAATAGACGTCCGTCTCGTCGTCAAACACGAGTGTCACGACGGAAAGACCGAATCGTGAGATTGACCGTAGCTCACGAACACCGGGTATCGAGGCCATCGTCAGCTCCACTGGCGTGGTAATGAGCTGCTCCACCTCCTGCGGTGCTAGAGCCGGAGAGCGCGTGACGATCTGCACCTGGTTATTCGTGATATCAGGTACGGCATCGATCGGCAACGATCGCAGCGACACGATGCCCCAGACGATAAGACCGATAACGCCCAATCCAACGACCAGCGGGTTGCTGATCGAAAACGAAATGATTCTTCGAAACATGAGTTCAGTTCCTCGCGGGTGATCACACAATGAATCGTCCGCCCTGACGGCAGACATGCCGGGGTGATCAGCTTAAGCGAGGGGGCTGAAAAATATCAGGAGCTGACTGACGCGTCACTCCATGAACATCTGCCAGGGGACCAAGAGGCACCTCCACTGGCTGGGGCCGAATGTCGTATGTCGAGCTTTGGATTTCGATGGCCAACGTCTGAGCCGTACCACCACCGAGCAATGGAAGGGCCTTGTGCTCGTCGTCGGCAGCGTGGTCGGATGTGAAGTGTTCAATCAGAAAATCCAGGATTGTCAGGTTTGCCTCTCCATGCTCACGGACATGATGCCGGTAGTGATCGGCTAGGTTGGCAATCTTGGCAAGCTCACTTGGGTCGTAGGTGCCCAGCAGGGCAGCGACCAGTTGAATGGGTAAGATGATGATCGCAAACGACTTCATGGGTTGATAGCGACAAATCTACGCAACCGCACAGTTGTGGATAACTTCTCGAAATATGAATTCCAATTCATTGGTTCGGGCAACCTGAGTTACGAACTTTGTCCCGCGAGTCTCCATGGGCACCACGCAAACCTACATATCGGTTGGCGTCCGCGCCATGAGCTTCGTCAGTTCCTTGATAATTGGACTAGCCATTTGCAGTTTTTTGTGCAGTTCGTGTGTCGGCCATAAGCCGGCACCAGT
>CAYMTW010000080.1:0-6450 GCA_964393485.1 uncultured Melioribacter sp.
GCCTATCGCATCGGCACTGCCGTGCCGGAGCACGAGCAGGCGCTGCGTCGCGCGCTTGACCTTGGCATCGGCGTTATTGACACCAGCTCCAACTATTCGGATGGGGCTAGTGAGGAGCTCATCGGACGAGTGATCTCCACCAGCACGCCACCCAAGCGCATCATCACCAAGGTCGGCTACGTGCAGGGTCAGCTGCTCGATCAGCTCAAGGCCATGGAGGCGATGTCCATGGAGCCCCCTGACATTGTAAAGTTTGGCGACACGCTCTGGCACTGCATCCACCCGGAGTTTCTCGACATCGTGGTCGGGACCTCCATCGAAAAACTCTATCCTGCCGGACGCAGCGCCGATGCCGGAGAGCTGATCGTTCTGCTGCATAACCCGGAGTACTTCCTTCAGCAGGCGCATCAGGAAGGCACGGACCTTGCCACGGCGCGTCACTACCTGTACCACCGTCTGCGTATGGCCTTTGGCTGGCTGGAAGATGCGGCCCGCAAGGGGCGCATCACGGCCTATGGGGTTTCGTCGAATACGTTTGGTTCGCCCCTTGACGCACCCGACATGGTTTCGCTGGAGGAATGCGTGCGCGCCGCCCACGACGCCGTCGATGGCAAGCACCATTTCCGTGTGGCCGAGATGCCGATGAATCTCATCGAGCACTTCCCTGCCACGGTGATGAATCAGGATGGCGGACGCTGCTCAACACTGGAGCGCGCTCGCGAGCTGGGCATCGACGTGGTGCTCAACCGTCCACTGAATGCCATCGTGGACAACGATCTTATCCGGCTGGTGTCGCATGTGATGCCGAGTCACATCATTCATCCGTCGGACATCGAGCGTCGCATTCACGAGCTGGAAGTTATCGAGCACGACCTTGCCAATGCCCTTCTGGCCGAGGCTTCTCCGGAAGGGGGCGCTGACGAACGCATGCGCGAACTCGTCGGCGAGGCCTATCGTGTTGCCGGTTCACTCTGCCAGGCATGGTCAACGTTTCAGGGTCTGATCCATTGGCGTGATGTGCGACGTCAGTACCTCGATCCGCGCCTCGAGGCCGCTGCCATGCTCTCGGAGAAGTCCGAGCGCATGACCGACCACCTGGCCTACATCAGCGATTTGGTGCGCGTGCTTGACGACCTGGATGCGCTCTATGCCCGCAATGAGAACGACTCGCTGGAGGATCTGCGTCAGTCGATGGCAAGCATCTTCGCGCTCGATCCTGAGACGCCCCTTCAACACATCGCTATCCATGCATTGCGTTGCACCAACGGCGTACAGGCTGTGCTGGTGGGTATGCGCACGACCAACTATGTGCGAGACGTGCTGCATGTGACGGAGTTGGAGCCTGCCATCTATGACCGAACACACTGGCTGCACGCAGCCGATGAACTGCGACGACTTTCCGAGGAACCATCATGACGAAGCATCCCGTTCTCATAGCCCCTTCCCTGCTTGCTGCAGACATGCTCAACATCGAGCGCGACGTGCTGGCCTGCCAGGCCGCCGGCGCCGACATACTGCATGTGGACGTGATGGACGGGCACTTCGTTCCGCCCATTACGTTTGGTCCGGCCTTTGTCGAGCGTCTGCGCACCATCACCACCATGCCCCTTGACGTGCATCTTATGGTGACCAATCCCGATCATCAGGTGGAGCAGTTCGCCGCCGCCGGCGCCCACTGGATAAGCGTCCACGCCGAAGTTGCCCCCCACCTGCACCGGACGCTGCACCGCATCAAAGCCCTTGGCTGCAAGGCCGGCGTGGTGCTTAACCCCATCACCCCTCTCGAGTATGCCTTTGCGGCAGGGGGCGATGCAGACTTCATCCTTCTGATGAGCGTCAACCCCGGTTATGGAGGTCAGGCCTTCATCCCATCGTTCCTCAAGCGCTGCGAGCGCCTGCGCACCTGGCTGGATACTAACGGCCTGTCTCACGTGGATATCGAAGTGGACGGCGGCATCAAAGCCGACAACGCCCGCGACGCCGTGAACGCCGGTGCAAACGTGCTGGTCTCGGGAAGTGGAGTGTTTGGGGGCAACATCCATGAGAGAGTGACGGAGTTACGGAGGTACTGAGTTACTGAGTTGCAGAATTACTGAGTTACTTACATGCGGGGCACAGTTCAATCGGCCAGACCAGTTGGTCCGGTTGGTCCAGTTAGTCCAGCTGGACCTAATGGACCAACTGGACCAATCGGACCAACTGGACTAGATACAAAACCTGATGCTGGGCTACGTGCGGCGCTGATTGCGCCGCACATTGTACAGGCGTTCAGTAAAGCCTCCTTCCTTTTCAAACTGGTCGGCCAAGTGCCTAACCTGTTTGTCTAGAAAGTAGCAGGCAACGCTTATCAGCACAATTGCGGCATTGGCGGCCGTTTCCGCATAGTCCGGCGGCGTAGCATCGTTGCCTTTCTGTGCACGGGTGGTATCGCGAACCCAGCATGCCACCTGGTTAGCTGTCGTGCACCGGCACGCAACCAGGTGGGCTCCGCGCGGGTCGTGCCTGTCCCAGATGGGCATGCCGCGCTGACGGAGAAAATCCTCGTAGTCCAGACGAAGTTCTTCGAGACTCGCCCGTGCCACGTTGGTGAGCTTTAACTCAAACTTCTTGGACGTTCCCGAGGCCTGACTGCCTTCGGCAATATTCTGCACGCCCGACCGTGCAGCCTGCACCATCTGGTCGTGCGTGCGACTTCGACGGTCTATGTAGCGGTTACAGAATCGTACTGTGACGTCATAGACCAGTTGCGAAACCTTAAAGCTTTTTAGCTGACGGTATCCGCCAGAGGGAGGTAAAAGAGAACCCGACATGGCTCTGCCCCGAAGAAATGAAACATTTGTTTCTTCTTCGAGCAGGTAAGGGGGCAAAACGTGATGCACCCTAATTTTGCCGCATGAAAAAGAAGAATCGAAACAAGGTTCAGTCAGCAGAGGCTCAACCGGCATCGGGTAAGGCGCAAAGTGCCGGGTTCACGGCTCCTCTATGGGTGTTTATTGCGCTGATCGCCGTTGTTACGGTGATCGCCTACATTCCTTTGTTTGATGCCGAGAAACAGTTCACGAACTATGATGACACCGGCTATGTAACGGCTCAGCCCTTGGTGCTGGACTTCAACGTTGCCGAGATGTTCAAGACCACCTCTGCCGTTGGATTGAACTACCACCCTCTGACGGTGCTTTCTCTGGCGCTGTCTCACAAAATGTTCGGACTGGATGCGCGGGCGTTTGCGCTGACCAATCTGTTCCTGCATGTGATCAACGCTCTACTGGTTTTCTTCTTCATCAGGATGCTGGTGCCGGCTCGCCCCCTCGTTGCGGCACTCACTGGATTATGGTTTGGCATTCACCCCATGCATGTGGAGAGTGTTGCCTGGATTGCCGAGAGAAAGGACTCGCTCTACGTCCTGTTCTTACTGCTGTCGATGATGCTCTACATCTGGCACCTTCGGAAAGGGGGCTATACCTACCTCATCCTGTCCTTTGCAGCGTTTGTGGCATCATGCCTGTCGAAGGCCATGGCCGTTCCCCTGCCGTTCGTTTTGTTTCTGCTTGACTACTGGCACGATCGCAAGTGGACTCTCGCATCGATCCTTGAAAAGGTTCCCTTCATCGGATTCGCTGTTTGGATCGGCTCACTGACTGTCTCGATACAAACGAGTCTTGGTGCTGTGAGTGCCTACCGTGCGATCACCGACCGCGTGGTCTTTGCCTGCTACAGCTTCATGATGTACTGGGTAAAAATGCTCGTGCCATTCGATCTCAGCGCCTTCCACCCCTACCCGGGAACGGGCGCAGCTGATGCGCCAATACCGACGCACTTCTATGTGGGTCCGCTCATTGTTGCGGCACTAGTTGCCGTTCCATTTGTGCTGTTGCGGAACCGGCGTGAGGCATTCAAGTCGTGGCTGTTTGGACTCGGTTTCTTTGCCCTAATGGTAGCCCTGGTCCTGCAGATCGTTTCCGTGGGAATGGTTCTGATGGCCGACCGGTATTCATACGCCCCCTACATCGGCTCGCTTTTCCTGCTGGCATTGGCCGCCGGTAGCCTGGTCGAATCGAAGCTCCGTCCACTGGGGCTTGCAGCCGTTACCGCATTTACGGTCATGCAAGTGTATATCACCTACGACTACACCAAGGCATGGAAGAACACCGAAACGCTCTGGGAACATGTGATCGGCAGGGGTAGTACCAGCACCGATCCAAAGACTGCCATCATCGAGAACATCAAGAACGGCTACACACCTGTGTACGTCTTCCGGGCAACGCACTTCATTGATACGAAGCAGTTTGCAAAGGCTTATCAGGATCTGTCATTTCTGCTCTACTCCGAGTGCGTCAATCCCGGTCCCTATGAACAGATGGGGCTGGTCTGCGGCATCCTAGGTAAATACCAGATGTCGGTTGATATGCTTACGCGCGCTATCGCGATGCATCCTGTGTCACCAAACATTTATCTCAACAGAGCAATATCATTCATCAACCTTCGCAAGCGCGACGAAGCCTTTAAGGACTTCGAAGCCGCTATTGCGGCTGGTGCAAGCGGTTCCGACTACATTCAAGCGAATGTCTTCGTTATGGAGTACCTACTCAATGCCCGGAAGTATGCTGAATGCCTCGAGCGCGCTCGTCTGGTCAAGGCACGCTATCCATTAGACTCCGAAGCCTACTTCTTTGAAGGTACCGCCCTTCTCGATCTCGGCAAGACCGCCGATGCCGTGCAGTCCCTGAAGAAAAGTCTCGAGCTGAATCCCGATCAGCCGGGCGCAAAGAAAAACCTCGAGGTTGCAATGCGCCGCACCCCATAACTCGTACCCCGTACCCCGTACCCTGTACCCCGTACCCTGTACCCCGTATATCAAAGGAATCGCTTCGCGATCTCCATATTCATCTTTGCCTGCTCGTTCTTCGGATCCAGCTCCAGGGCGCGAGCAAAGGCTTTGTAGGCGGCGGCATGGTTGCCGAGCTGACCATTGGCAACGCCCATAAGCATGTGATACTGTGGATTAGTCGCCACTATCTCGGCCATTGACGCCCCGTCTTTGAGGGCATCCTGAAAACGATTTGCGTTGAGGTACTCGTCGAGCAGAAGCATAGCAATACCTACATCCGACGGTGCCAACGAGCGGGCACGTGAAAGATCAACGATCGCCGAGTCGTGTCTGTTCAACTGAGCATAGCATGCGGCCCGTGCTCGGATCACTTGTATGTCATCCCCACCAAGCTGCAGTGCTTTTGTAAATCTCGGTATGGCATCGGCCGGACGCTTCATCATCTGCAGAAGAGCCCCATACCCTTTGAAGGTGTAGGACTTCCTCGTGCCGATACTTT
This sequence comes from uncultured Melioribacter sp., assembly GCA_964393485.1. Lineage (GTDB taxonomy): Bacteria > Bacteroidota > Ignavibacteria > Kapaibacteriales > Kapaibacteriaceae > UBA10438. The sequence goes on from CAYMTW010000080.1 coordinate 5,328, forward strand.
CGAGATAGGCGTAGTCCTTTTCTGATTGCGCAAAGTTGCGCTTGTTCATGTTGTACACGGCGCGGTTGTTATAGGCATGGCTGATCGGACGCGAGCCATACTGCGCAATGACGTCATCCCACAGCACGCCGGAGTTTTGCCACACCGTAACCCGACTCGTTGCAGTCATTGCAAACACGATGCTGGCCAGGGCAACAACTCCAAGGCCGGCGTACGGGGCTTTGAGTGATGCCGTGGCGCGCTCAATCAGTGCACCAATGATGATAAACAACCCGATGTACGGAACGTAGGTGTAGCGGTCGGCGATCACGGCCCCACCCACAGAGATCAGCTGAAGCACGATGGAAATCGTCACGACGAAGAATCCCATCCCGAACAGCAGCGTCGATGCAAGCTCCGAGCACTTTCGCCAGTACATCCACACAATACCGCCGATGATGATGCAGGCCAGAACGGCGTAGGCGTAAACCACACCTTCTGGATTTCCAGCGGTTGAAGGGTATGGATAGAACGCAGAAAGATTCGTCGGCACAAACAGCTTACTGGTGTACTCCACGATACCATAGAGCGCAAAGAGAATGCGCTCAAACAAGGTGTAATAGGTCGTATCCACCAACCCGGCTCCGGTAGATGACTGTACTTCAAGCGTCAGCAAACCAAAGATCACCGACACCACGAGGAACGGAACCTTCTCTAGTGAGGATCGAATGCTGAAGGCCCGTTTTTCAAACACATCCAGAAGCAGCAGAACAACCGGCAGTGTAACGGCCATCGGCTTTGCATAGCAGGAGGCAATAAAGGACGCAAATGCGGCGATCAGCCATGTCCACGAGCCCCCTCGTAGATATCGCACGTAACCGATCAGTGAAACAAGGTAGAACGCCGTGTACAGCACGTCCTTGCGCTCGGCCACCCAGGCAACGCTCTCCACGTGCATCGGATGCAGACCGAAGAAGGCCGCACACAGCACCGGCATCAGCAGGCTGCTGCGAAAGAGCAGACCAACGAAGAGGAACACCAGCGCTGTATTGATCAGGTGCAGTAGCAGCGTTGTCTGCATAAAGGCCCACATCTGGCCTTCACCTCGCTGGTAATCATAGGCCAGCGTCAGCATCGTCAGCGG
>CAYMTW010000081.1:0-6387 GCA_964393485.1 uncultured Melioribacter sp.
TCTCTCCCGGCTGTTTTCAAGACAGCTGCAATACCATTATGCGAGCCCTCCGTCGGCGTGAGCCGGACGAATCTACGAAAATGTTCGAACGTCACTCAATCTCGAATTCAGCCGGTGGCTTGGGTTGCTGATACGGTTGCGCCGGCAGATCCAGAAACTCAAGGAGAGATGTGGCAAAGATCTGCTGCTTCGTCGCACGGGAAAGGTCGTTCATCTCGTCGATAAACTTGCCATGGTCAAGGTCGCCCAGCGGAAACGGGTAATCCGTACCATAGGCGATCTTGTCCTCTCCGATCAAGCTGATCAGATATCTCAATGCGTCGGCATTGTGCGTGATCGAATCAACCCAGAAACGACCCACGTACGTCGCCGGATCTTGCACGCCGTTGATGGCGCAGAGGTCTGGCCGCGCGTGATAGCCGTGCGAGATGCGTCCCAAGGTAAAGGGGAAGGAGCCCCCTGCGTGCGAGAACATGACCTTCAGGTTCGGGAATCGGTCGAACACTCCGCCGAAGATCATTGATGTCATCGAGAGAGTGGTTTCGGCTGGCATGCCCACGAGCCACTGCTGGAAGTACCGCGATGTGCGGTCGGAACCCATCATCTCCCATGGATGCACAAAGATTCCGGCTCCAAGGCGCTCTGCTTCGGCCCAGAACTGGTCGAGCGATCGGTCGTCCAGATTCGTTCCATTAATGTTTGTGCCGATCTCCACTCCACGAAAGCCGAGCTCGCCAACGCAGCGTCGCAGCTCCTCTATGGCCATGCCAACGTTTTGCATCGGCAGCGTGCCGAGTCCAATGAACCGGCTCGGATGGTCTGCCACGACGCCCGCAAGGTGATCGTTGAGAAAGCGACACCAATCGAGCGTGTCCGCGTCCTTGGCCCAATATGAAAAAAGCACCGGTACCGTGCAGAGCACCATCGCATCAATGTGATGCCGGTCCATGTCGGCGAGGATTGCCGTCGGATTCCAGCAGTTCTCGTCGATATCCCGGAAGAACACACCATCATCACGCATCATGCGGGCTTTGCCAGGCGCGTAGTGATCAAGGAAAATAAACCCACCGTACCCGTAGCGTTCTTTGAGTGACGGCCAGCGTTCGGGCAGGATGTGCGCGTGCGAGTCGATCTTGAGCATGCGCGTCAATTCTTGACAGGTGGCTCGATAACGCTACCGCAGTTCTTGCAGGTGCGATGCTGCGCACTTGACCAAAATCGCTCGAAGATCGGGGGCAATTGTGCTACGATGTCCGTCAGAGGCAGGTACTCCTCGTAGAGCTTTGTGCCACACTGTTCACAGAACCACATGAATGCATCCAGCTCAGCTGACTCGCGTTTGCGCTCGATGACCAGACCAACCGTATTGGCCGGACGTTGCGGTGAATGGGGCGTGCGCGGTGGCAGAAGGAACATGTCGCCTTCCTTGATGTGCATATCGCGGGGCACGCCGTCATCGATGATCTTGACCGTGATATCACCCTCGAGCTGATAGAACAGCTCTTCCCCTTCGTTGTAATGGTAGTCCTTTCGTGCATTCGGACCGCCTACGATCATCACGATAAACTCCGTGTCTTCATAGACCTTCGCGTTCCCCACAGGCGGCTTGAGTAGATGTCGGTGCTCGTCAATCCATGTTTTCAGCGGAAATGGCTCTCTAATGGCCATGATGTGTCCTTCCGGAGTTGGTAGTTTTGCAACCAACAAAGCTACAAACCGGAGTCCAACACATGAATCTCGATCTGACCGGGCGTGTAGCCCTCGTATGCGGCGCATCCAAGGGTATTGGACGGGCCAGTGCTCAGGAGCTCGCACTCAATGGTGCAACCGTAGTGGCTCTTGCCAGAAGTGCTGATGTGCTCAGGGAGCTCGTTGCAGGTCTTCCGCGGCCAACGGGTGCCGAGCATCATGCGCTAGCAGTAGATCTCATGAGCGAAACGGAATACCTTACAGGTGTGCATAACGTAGTGGATATTGTGGGTCCCATCCACATCCTCGTTAACAACACCGCGGGCCCAGCAGCTGGACCCTTGCGAGGGGCTGCCGTTTCAGAACTCACGCAAGCCTTTGATAATCATATTGTTGTTGCGCATCGACTGATGTCAGTTGTCGTTCCTCTGATGGAGCAAGCTGCCTATGGTCGCATTATCAACATCGTATCCACATCGGTGAAACAACCCATCGAGGGGCTCGGCGTAAGCAACACGATCCGAGGCGCAATGGCCAGCTGGACGAAGACGTTAGCAACCGAACTCGGGCCCCTTGGCATCACGGTCAATAACGTATTGCCTGGCGCCACCCAAACCGAGCGTCTGGAGGCGATAATCGAGCGCATGGCGGCCAAAACGGGTCGTAGCCACGCGGACACTGCAGCGTCGATGACCTCGGAGATACCGCTCGGGCGATTCGCCAGACCATCTGAGATCGCCAATGTGGTGTCCTTCCTCGCATCTGAAGCTGCTGGCTATATCACCGGCACCAGTGTCCTTGTTGACGGAGGCCGCACCCGCGCGCTGAGCTGATCCAGCGCTATCCACAGTATCCACAATCCGTGGATAACCTGTGTGAAAAACTTACCCCAAGCGTGTGCTTTCCTCTTGCATGGGTTGAGTCTTCCACATACATTTGCTGTGTCAGTAACCCGTTGTCAATATGGCAGGATATGCCATGTTTGAAATCAGTTGCGCAGGTTCTTGACTGATCATTTTTGCAGATTATCAACAGCTGTGAATAACTGAGCAAAGTTCTTCACACCATTGAGGATATTGGTGGCAAAGCGCAAGAAAGAGATTGATCAGATGCCGAAGCCCGAACGGAAGAGTTCGGGCCTTGTGGTGTCCCTTCTGGCGCTCATCTTTCTGTCGTTCATGGCTTCGCAATGGAAGGAACGGCAGCGAATCGCCGGCATCCATGTTGTTGGAGCCACGGGATTGAGCAGGATCGCCGTACAGAATGCCGTTGACACACTCCTATTCCAGAAGACCAAGACGATCACCCTGGCTACTGTGCGCCAGAGCGTTGAGCATATCCCGTATGTACGCTCTGCTTCCGTGTATTTCACGGGAGTTCGTGATATCTGCATTGATGTTTGCGAGCGCCTTCCAGTGGCCCATGTTGTGCGTCCTGGGGGAGAGCTTCGGTACGTCGATGAGTTTGGAACGGTCCTTCCTGTGGCCCAGGAGCGCACGGCGCACAATGTTCCACTGCTGGTGGGGCTCTACGGTTCGACGTTGTCAGGTGAGCAGGTCTGCGCCATGGTGCAAGTTCTGAATCGGGCAGCACGGGTTCTTGATCCACGACTGTATCAGGCGATATCTGAGGTACGCCTGGACCCGCGCACACGGTCCGTCGATGTCATCACGGACGAAGCGGTCTGGCGCCTGGGGCGACTTCATCCCGAGCGGACCGTGGAGGCTCTGGCGGATATGAACGTTTTCTGGAAAGATGCCACGCGTAGCCTGCGCCTTGCCACGGTCGAAGAGGTCGATCTTCGCTGGAGGCATCAGATCGTGCTCCGATACCGCAAGGATGTAGTGCAGACAACGACTCAGGGGGCTGCTGCATGAGTAAGCAAACAATTCATGCCGGACTTGACATCGGCACGACGAAGGTTAGCATTGTCGTCATGTCTCACGACTCAGCCACTGGTGCCGTCGATGTTATTGGCGCAGGACGGGCTGAATGTGACGGCCTCAAACGTGGTGTGGTCAGCAACATCAACAAGACGGCAGATGCTATCCGGGCTGCTGTTGACCGAGCTGAGCAAACCAGTGGGTACAAACTCGGTCCGGTTGTTATTGGGGTTAGCGGCGAACACATCAGCACATTTACCACGCGCGGAATCGTCACGACCCGCACGTCCGAGATTGCTGAGGATGACGTCAAGCGACTCCATGATGAGCTGGCACAAGTGCATGTGACGCCGGATCGGCGAATTCTGCATGTGATTCCTCAGGACTATATCATCGACGGACAAGATGGTATCTCCGATCCCTTGGGAATGAGCGGTCGCCGCCTCGAAGCGAATGCCCTCGTGATCACTGGCAGTGCATCAGCCATCGACAACGTCTACAAATGTGCCGAGCGCGCAGGACTGCATGTCGATGCGGTGGTGCTGCAATCCATTGCCAGTTCCTATGCTGTCCTCGACGAGGCCGAACGTGAAGTGGGCGTGGCGCTGGTGGATGTTGGTGGTGGAACCACGGACATGGCTGTGTACAAAGACAATGTCCTTCGCTATGTCAGTGTGATCGGTATTGCTGGACAGCGCGTCACGGACGACATTGTTGCTGTTCTTGGTGTGCGAAACACCGATGCCGAATCGATCAAAGTCTCGTTTGGCCATGCCATCAGCGAGAGTATTCTGCGTGATGAGCATTTCCAGATTCCAGGTGTAGCCGGTCGCACTCCGACTGAGCTCTCGAAATCAATCCTTTGTCAGGTTATTGAACCGAGGATGGAAGAGATCTTCGACTTCGTGCTTGCTCGCATTCATGAGTCTGGGCTGTCACATCAACTAGCTGCTGGTGTCGTGCTCACTGGAGGTTGTACCGAACTCTACGGTTCGGAGATGCTGGCGCAGCGAACCTTTCGATTGCCTGTGAGTAAGGGGCTGCCGCGAGGCTACACCAACGATGGGTTTGCTCGCGAAGTCACAACTGCATCTCATGCCACTGCTATTGGCTTGGCGCTCTACAGCGTCAGGCATCACAACGAGTTTCTGACGGATTCATTCGATGTTCCACAGCCACCTGAACCCAAGGTTCAAGCCCCCTCTGCAAATCAGCCGGAGGTTCATGTTCATAAAAAAGGTATGGCTCAGCGGCTCAAGGACTGGTTTGAAAATTTCTAACCAGTTATCTTCACGAATCATGACTGATTTCCGGGGGGAATGATGGCAATTGAGTTAGATATTTCTGATCTGACGTCAGACGCACGTATTCGCGTTGTTGGCGTTGGAGGCGGCGGCGGTAATGCTGTCCGTACCATGATCACACGTGGCCTGGATGCTGTTGAGTTCATCGCAGCGAACACTGACCGACAGGCCCTGATGAGCAATCCCGCAGGCATCAAGCTTCAGCTCGGCAAGGACGTCACGCGCGGCCTCGGAGCCGGAGCGGATCCGAACAGGGGGCGCATGGCGGTCGAAGAAAGCATTGACGACGTGCGTGATGCATTGGCTGGTAGTGACATGGTGTTTGTCACAGCCGGCATGGGCGGCGGCACAGGTACGGGGGCAGCTCCCGTGATAGCCCGAGTTGGCCGCGAGCTGGGCGCTCTTGTCGTCGGCATCGTGACCAAGCCTTTTGGCTATGAGTCCAAGCGCCGAATGCTGGTAGCCGAGAATGGTATCAAGGACCTTCGTGAACACGTTGATGCGCTCATCGTGATTCCGAATGAGCGTCTGCTTGCCGTTGTTGATAAGAACGTCACGTTCGCTGACGCTCTTATGATGGTCGATACGGTTTTGTATAACGCGACCAAGGGCATCGCCGACATCATCTCCGGTGTCGGATACATGAATGTTGACTTCGCTGACGTCCGCACTGTGATGTCAGGAATGGGCGACGCACTGATGGGTATCGGCCGCGCAAGCGGCGAGCATCGTGCTATTGAAGCAGCTCAGAACGCTCTGAATTCGCCGATCCTTGAGGGTATGTCGATCTATGGTGCCCAGGGACTTCTGGTTAACGTCACCGGTGGTCCGAGCATGACGATGTTCGAGGTCAGTGAGGCAGTTGCAGCGATCGAACAAGCTGCCGGCGATGATGTGAACCTCATTCACGGCGTTGTTATCGACGAGCGGATGGAAGACGAAATGTCCATCACCGTGGTTGCCACGGGCTTCCGTCGTCATGAAGAACGTAAGGTTGCCACTACAACAGTTTCAACTTCGACGTCTGGCCCGACCATAGAGATTATCCGACCTCAGCCGGATCGCGATGTTGTCGATGAAGCACCAACGCCTGCTGCTAGTCCCGCTGCAACAACTGCTCCATCACCTGACGTGGATGTGAACGATGTGAACGTCCCGACGTACCTACGCCGTCAGCGTGAGCGCGAACAGGAGCAACAGCACCGTCAGCAGACGGGTTCACCACGGACAGAACCACCATCGTCCGGCTCCGTTCCGATCACGCCATCCGATGCTTCTGGTCAACACCAGATGCGCCGCGCCGCCGCTGGCGGTCAGCCTGCGTTCCTGCGCAAGATCATGGACTGACCAAGAGAGTTACTGAAGTACTGAGTTACTGAGTTACTGAGTTGATGAAGTACTGAAGTACTGAAGTACGTTAGGGCGTCGCTACCAACTTCCGTACCTCCGTACCTCCGTACCTCCGTACCTCCGTACCTCTGTACCTCCGTACCTCCGTACCTCCGTACCTC
>CAYMTW010000082.1:0-6199 GCA_964393485.1 uncultured Melioribacter sp.
TGGGGCACGTTGACGTTATCGAGCGCGCTGCGCAGATGTTCGATCGTGTGACGGTGGTCATTGCCCGCAACAGCAAGAAGACGCCCTTGTTCGATGAATCAGAGCGTCTGGAGATGGCAACCGAATCCCTGCGTCACCTGCCGAACGTCAGCGTTACGGTCCATGACGGACTCGTGGTTGATTTTGCCGAGCAGGCCGGTGCCAGCGTCATTGTCAGGGGGCTCCGCGCGGTCACTGATTTCGAATACGAGTTCCAGATTGCTCTGATGAACCGCAAACTTCAGCCCAACGTGAGCACCATCTTTCTGATGCCGCACGAAAAGTACACCTACCTCAACTCGAGCATCATCCGCGAGCTCGGTCGCTACCGGCGTGAGCTCACCGAGTTCGTCCCGGCGATCGTTGCCGAACGCCTGAAAGAGAAATTCGCATGAAGGTTCACATCCTGACGCTGGGATGCAGTAAGAATACAGTCGACAGTGAGACGCTGGCCGGGCACCTGCAGGCCAATTCCCTTCAGTTGGCTGATGACCTTGATGATGCCGATACACTAGTGATCAACACCTGCGGCTTTATCGATCAGGCCAAGGAAGAAAGCGTCAATGCAATTCTCGAGGCCGCCAAGCTTCGCAGCAGCGGACGCCTGAAGCAGCTTGTAGTGGCCGGGTGCCTGAGCGCACGTTACGGTGACGATCTGCGTCGCGAGATTCCCGAAGTCGATCACTACTTCGGCACCGAGGCCTACAGCCAGATCATCAAGGCCATCTCCCCGGATCTGAAATACACGCTGCTGGGCGAGCGCATCCTGACCAGCCCCGTTCCCTATGCCTACCTGAAGATCTCCGAAGGGTGTGACCATCCCTGCTCGTTCTGTGCCATCCCCGTCATGCGCGGCAAGCACCGCAGCATCGATCCGGACACGCTCATCGCCAGCGCCAGTTCGCTTGTTTCTCAGGGGGCGAAGGAGATCGTGCTGGTGGCCCAGGACCTGACCTATTACGGTATGGACATCGACGGCAGGCGCACCCTGGCGCCCCTGCTGGAGCGTTTGGCGGGCGAGAGCGGCGCACAGTGGATACGCTGCATGTACGCCTATCCATCGAACTTCCCCACCGACGTGCTACGCGTGATCCGCGATACACCGAACATCTGCACGTACCTGGACATGCCGCTTCAGCATGCTTCGACCAACGTGCTCAAGAACATGCGGCGCGGCATAACGCGCCGGACCACCGAGGAGCTGCTGGACGAGATCCGGCAGACAGTGCCAGACATCGTTCTGCGCAGCACATTCATCGTGGGCTACCCTTCGGAAACCGAGGCCGACGTTGATGAACTTGAAGAGTTCATCACAGCGCAACGGTTTCAGCGTCTGGGCGTGTTCACCTACTCGCAGGAAGACGACACGTATGCCTACATCCTTGGCGACCCAATCCCGGCCGAGGTCAAGGAGCAGCGTCGGGCTCGCATCATGCAGGCGCAGCAGCAGATCTCCTTCGAGCACAACCAGAGGCGCATTGGTCAGCACGTCCGCGTGCTGATCGAAGAAGAACTCGCCGGCGAATGGAGGGGGCGCACCGAGGCAGATGCTCCCGAAGTTGACAACGAGATCTATGTACGTTCGGACAGGCCCCTTACTGTGGGTGATTTTGTTATGGCTGAAATCGAGGATGCGTCAGAGTTCGATCTGTTCGCTTCGGCCGTTCGTTAATGCCTGTAGCTGCGCAGCAGAGCTGCTGCAGCAACGATACTCACAAGGGCCATCACAGAAAGCAGGAATGCAATGCCGAGGTGGTCACTTTGACCCGCTGCGACGCTCTTCCACTGTAAGATCCCGCGCCAGAGAAATGTCAGCGAAAAGATCGCACACGCCGAAATGCTGGCTGGCAACGTCCACATGCGTCCCATTCGGTGCAGCACACCCAGCATTACCAACAGTGCTCCAAAGATGGTGCCATTGAACAGTGAACTTGTACTGTGCTCGTGCGTAAGCCGATACCCAACTAGCCCGCTTAGGAGCAGAAACACGCCATAGAACATCAGCACCAGACTTACCTGCCGCGTATTCATCATGCGCTCAGCATCCCGTCAACCATAGCAAGCCGCCGGTCCGTTCGTTGGGCCAGTTCGGCGCTGTGCGTAGCAATGATGCAGGCAGAGCCTTGTTCGCGCACCAGGTCGATCAGCAGATCGCGCACCTGGGCAGCATTTGCCGAATCGAGGTTCCCCGTGGGCTCATCGGCAAGAACAAGTGCTGGTGAATTCATGAGTGCCCGGGCAACGGCCACCCGCTGCTGCTCTCCCCCGGAGAGCTCCGTAGGAAGGTGAGCTGCACGATGCTGAAGATCTACACGCGCAAGAAGCTCTTCCGCGCGGCTGCGTGCCTGTCGCACGGACTGACCGGCTATTCGTGCCGGCATCATGACGTTTTCAAGGGCGGTGAATTCTGGCAGCAGGTGATGGAACTGATAGACAAAACCGATCGTGCGCGAGCGCACCACGGCCAGTCGTTCGGCCGAGATCGCCGTTATGTCAACCATCTCTCCGTCATGCAGGATCTCGACGCTTCCCGCATCTGGCGTGTCTAACGAACCGAGGATATGCAGCAACGTGCTTTTACCGGCACCGCTCGGACCCATAATGGATACCAGCTCAGACGCTTCAAGACTGATACTGACGCCACGCAGCACCTGCGTCGTGGCGGCATCGACGCCGTGATAGGACTTTGTCAGGTTCCGTGCCCTCAGGATCATGGGGCGAACTGTCCGATGATGCGAACGTCATTCTCATACAACATGCGGATGTCATCAATCCCGGTGAGCATCATCACCACACGTTCAACGCCAAAACCGAAGGCAAACCCCGAATACTCATCGGGATCAATACCTGAGGCACGCAGGACGTTCGGGTGAACCATGCCGGCACCGCAGATCTCAAGCCAGCCCGAGTGCTTGCAGATTCGGCATCCTTTGGCATCGCACAGAAAGCAGGACATATCGACTTCGCAACTTGGCTCGGTGAACGGGAAGAACGAGGTTCGAAAACGGAACTGTGCGTTTTCATCGTAGAAACGACGTGCAAAGGCCATGATCGTCCCCTTCAGGTCCGCCATGCTCACGCCCTTATCGATGTAGAGTCCCTCGATCTGGTGGAACTCAGCCAGCGAGCGCGCACTGACGGCCTCGTTGCGATAAACGCGTCCGGGCATGATGCACCGGATCGGAGGCTTCATCTGCTGCATCACACGCACCTGCACCGAGGACGTATGAGTGCGTAGCAGCACGTCGGAACGTCCGCCAGCATCAACAAAGAACGTATCCTGCATATCCCGTGCCGGATGGTCGGGCGCAAAGTTCAGGAGTTCGAAGTTGTGAGCATCGTCCTCGACGTCCGGACCCTCAGCAACGTCAAAGCCCATAGCGCCAAAAATGCCGATAAGCCGGTCCACGGTCTGTGTGATCGGATGCACGGCACCGCTGCGCACGTCGCGTGGGGCAAGGGTTACATCCATTGGAGCAACACTCTGACGCACGGCATATCGTTCCATCGCTTGAGCGTGGAGAGCCTCTGCACCTTGCCGCACTTCATTCAGGAGTTTGCCCACAAGGGGCTTTTCATCTTTAGGAACCGAGCGCAGCTGTTCGACGCAGCCCTGTATCGTGCCTTTTTTAACAAGGTGGCGCAGCCGGAATGTTTCAGCATCTTCGGCCGACGCAATCGCGCGCCCATCCTCTTCGATGACACGCTGCAGTTGTTGCAATTCTTCGAGTAACGACATGGTGCAAATTAGTCAGGAACGACAACGGCGACAGCGAAAAAACCTTCGCCGTCGCCGCTCTCGTTGTGATAGGGAGCGAATGCGTCCCTTGAGTTTTGTGTTGAGCGCCGCTCTTAGAGCGACTTCACCAGCGTTGTGAACACCTGCGGGTGGTTCATGGCGATATCGGCCAGGACCTTGCGGTTGATACCGATGTTCTTCAGCTTTAGACCATGCATCAGGCGCGAATACGTCGTGCCATTGGCACGGGCCGCAGCGTTGATGCGGATGATCCAGAGCGAACGGAACGTCCGCTTCTTGTTCCGACGGTCGCGATAGGCATACTGAAGCCCCTTCTCGACGTGGTGCTTGGCAATGGTCCAAACCTTTGACCGTGCGCCCCAGTAGCCCTTGGCGAGCTTGAAGTACTTCTTCTTCCGCTGGTGCGCCGCTACTTTATTGACACTGCGTGGCATGTCAAACCTCCATGGGTTGTGTCGTCAGGAGAACGGCATGTCCCTGATCGACAATGAGTAAAAAACGTATGTCAGCTTAGCGCATGGCCAAGCAGTGCAACACGTTGTTCATGTTGCTTGCATCAACAAGCGTATCCTGGCGCAGGTTACGCTTACGTTTGCGAGACTTGCTCGTCAGGATGTGACTGCGGTTTGCCTTTTGACGCTTGATGGCACCGGAACCGGTGATCTTGAAGCGCTTCTTGGCTCCCGAATTCGTCTTCATCTTTGGCATTGCTTCATGCTCCTTACGGAAAACTATTGTGTGATCGGAGTTGGCTGAGCGTCCGGAGCCGTATTGGCCTCTTGAGGCTGATCAGCAGCCGGCGCCTTCTTCTTCGCAACTTTCTTCGACTCCGGCGCCAGAAGCACGCCGAGGAATCGACCTTCCATCTTCATCGGTTGATCAACTTTTGAGACATCGGCAAGAGCATCAATGAACCGCTGAAGGATGACCTCGCCAAGTTCCTTGTGCAGGATCTCCCGCCCCTTGAACATGACCGTTGCCTTGACCTTATGACCTTCGACGAGGAACTCGCGCGCATGTCGAGTCTTGAAGTCAAAGTCGTGCGTATCGGTGCCCGCCTTGAAACGGACCTCTTTCAGCGATGTCTGCGTCTGCGTCTTCTTTTGCTGCTTCTCTCTCTTCTGCTGTTCGTATATGAACTTACCGTAGTCAATGATCTTACAAACCGGTGGGTTGGCCTGAGGGGCGATCTCGACGAGATCGAGTTCGCGCTCGCTGGCAATGCGCAGCGCTTCTTTGCGTGGCAGGACGCCCAACGGGGCTCCTGTAGCATCGACGACGCGCAACTCAGGCGCACCGATTTCGTCGTTGATCTTGTGCTTTCGCTGCGTTTCGACGCGTGGTCCTTGCGGCGGGATGTACGGACGCCTCAAACAAACCTTCCGGTATAGTAGATGATGATGTCTGGCAAGACGGCAAATATAGGAGTTTCCAAGGGTTACGGCAAAGGGCATGTCCCGGCAAAACACCAGTCCGATGTAATTTTGAGGTCCCCATTACGTCAACGCTCCCCATGAACGACCAATCCGAGGTGCTCGACTCGATCGAGCAGGCTGACCGCCGCACATCTACCGCTCTTGACAAGTTGCCTGTTCTTCCCCTGCGCGACATTGTCATCTACCCCCACATGATCTTCCCGGTCCTGATCGGCAGGGCCTCGTCGCTCAAGGCCGTTGCCGAGGCGATGGAGCGTGACAAGTTCATCTTCGTGGTGTCGCAGAAGCAGGCATCAACCGACGATGCAACGATCGACGACATCTACTCGGTGGGAACGGTGGCCAAGATCCTGCAGGTGATGCGCCTGCCGAACAACCTGCTCAAGGTCTTGGTCGAAGGTACCGTGCCGGGCAAGATCACTTCGACCATCCGAACCGAGCCGTTTCTCGAAGTGGGTATCACGACCATGCCGGCCCATGCCGACATGAGTGACCGCAACCTGGCGGCCCTGGTGCGACATGCCACGGAGCTGTTCGAAGAATTTGTCAAAGACAACCGCAATCTGCCCCCTGAGGTACTGGGGGCTTTTCAGAATCTGGAAGACCCGGTGCGCAAGCTCTACTATGCGGCGGCCAATATCCCGCAGAAGGTCGAAGCCAAGCAGCGTATACTCGACGCCCCGGACGTGCGTTCACAGTTCTACGAACTGGTGCAGCTACTCACGGCCGAGATTGAAATGCAGCGCCTCGAAGTAGAGATCGACAGCAAGGTTCAAGACCAGATCCAGAAGTCACAGCGCAAGTACTTTATTCAGGAACAGATACGCGCGCTGCAGTCCGAACTCGGCGAAGAGGATGACGGCGGTCCGGAGCTTTCCAAGCTTGCCGATCAGCTCGCCCTTGTCGAGCTTCCGGAAGCGGTCCGCACGAAGGTGTACGAAGAATTCGACCGCCTCAAGCGCAC
>CAYMTW010000083.1:0-2837 GCA_964393485.1 uncultured Melioribacter sp.
CGTCCAAGGTCATCGGCGAAGTATCTGTACTGACTCAGGTACTCGCGATAGGCGGCGTTAAAGAGATTCGTGCAGGTAAGTGTGACACGAGCCGGTAGCTCGTACGGCAGCGTGACCACGCCCCCGAGTGAAAGGTCCGTACGTGAGTATCCGGCCGGGGGCTCGGCATAGTCACGACCCGACACCACGCGATCCTGACGTCGAACGCCCGCAATGGACACATCGACGTAGGCATCGTGGACAGGGCCAACATCATCGGCATGCAGGTGCAGACCGATGCGACCTCTGTCGGCCGGGATGAAAAGAAGCGGTTCATTAAGGTCAAGATTATCGCCTCGCACAAATGATGCCTGACCATAGACATTCAGGCGCTCGTGCAGCGGCACGGTCAGGCTGAGGTCGCCCCCGTAAAGCCGCGCGGTCATCTGTGTAAAGCGATACGTCGGGAAGGTTCCCCGGACGGTAACCGTGGGATTGGCCGGATCCGGTATGGCCATGATGTAGTCGCCGATTCGATTGACGAAGGCCGACGACTCGATCAGCAGTCCATGTGCCTCATAGCGCAGCCCCACATCAGATCCGAGCGTGCGTTCACTGGCTAGCGTGCTATCCCCTATCTCGTAATAGGCCGAGCCGTGATGCACATCATTGCTGTAGAGCTCATTGACTTGCGGCGGACGCCAAGATGAAGCAGCGTTCCACGTCAGCGATAGGCCCTCGATCGGTGCCCACAACGCGCCAACACTTGCGCTGAAGTTCTGCCAGCGACGGAACTGTAAGGGGGCTTCCCCGGTCGCCCGATTGATGATACGCGACTTCAGATCACGCACATCGTATCGTAGCCCGGCGCTGATCATCACATCCTCCAGCATGATCGACTCGTACACAAACGCTCCGATGCCCCAGAGTCGGTAGTCCGGAATCAGGATCACCGATCCCGAGCGCTCGTTAAGCTGCCACATTGACGAAACACCGGCCGTGCCGCGTACACGCTCCGATAGCGCATGCTCGAGCGAGGCATCAAGCGAGCTGGTTCGCAGGACAAGATTCATGGCCGGCGTAGCAAGAGCGCGCTGCAGACGAGCGATAGAATCGGCGGCACGCGCCACGGGATCGTCGCCGCGACCACGGATGCGGATATTATGCCCGTCAAACTCATTGCGGTCATTCACCTGATGTCCGAGCGTGATAACGAGGCGCTCATCCTCGGTGAGTTGTGCATGCCCCTTGACCGATGCCATCGCATGCGAGATCTCCTGTCGGGGGTTACCGATATCGTAGGAAAAGGGGCGTGTCGAACTCGGATTCCCGCGCTGGATCGCGCGGAGCATATCCGACGCATTGCCGATGTGTGCCCCGCTGAAGATGCCGAGCGTCGTCGAGAAGATCGATGCAACGGAGCTGAGTCCGAATCGCTCATCCCCCACTTCCATCGTCAGACTCGCATTCAGCTCGCGCACACCGGTATTGTTGAGCACGTACGAAGGCGCCTCGGCATCGCCACCCATACGCGTACTGGCCTGCGCGCGCAGGGCGATCGGCGACCCCGCCACCTGGGCAGCTTCGAGGAAGGCACCCATTGCCCCCTGACGTCCGTTGCTAAAGAGATTGACGGTGGCCTCGCCGTGAAGTCCGGGATCCTTACGAATGGGTCGGGACTCCACATCGATCACGCCGCCCATGGCGTTGGGGCCGAACATCACGGCTGCCGGACCCTTCACAACGGTGATGCGCGACGGCGAGAAGGCATCGATCTCCGGCGCATGTTCAATGCCCCACTGCTGACCTTCTTGCACGAGGTTGTTGTTGCGCAGTACGAGCCGCGTGCCGCTTAGACCATTGATCATCGGCTTCTTCAAACTCGGGCCTGTCTGCAGTACCGTCACACCGGCCACCTGTGTGAGTGCATCGGCAAAGGTCTGTCCGCGGTGCTCATCGATCTCGGCCGACGTCAGCACGCGCGCCTGTTGCGTGGGCAGGGCCGAGTGTGCGATCCGCTCATCGGTTACCTGGATCTCCTGACCACGCACACTGGTCGAGCGCAGCGCAATGTCGAGACGGACCTCCCTGCGGCCTTCGTTCAGCGGCACCAGCACGCGTTCAGTCTGGTAGCCAACATATGACACCACCAGCCGCACAGTATCCTGATGCAGGTCATAGAAATGAAACACCCCGTAGCGGTCCGCTATAGCCCCCTTCAGGGTCCCGTCAATACGTATTACGGCCCCATGCAAGGGGGCTCGCGTGGCACTATCACGGACGATACCGTGGATGTGCGTATCGGCAAGTGCCGATAGCAACAGCAATGTTGCGATCATGAATCAATCGGGTTGGTTGAACACATTTGAGACAGGCATCACCACACAGGCGACGCGTCATCGAAAGAACATCAGGGGTGCGGACGCTGCATCCGCCGTGTTCAACCCCGTGGGGGTGCTCGTCCGGTGCGCTCCTGCGGGCACCGGTCACTGATCAGATTCCTCACAAGGGGGCTCATCGGCACCACGCAATAACTGACGACGAATGTGACGTCGGCATTGGCCATCGTCACCCGCTCCTTCGTCACCTTGCACAGTGCACACTCAACAGCCCCATCCTGGTGCTCGCCCACTGGCGATATGATCTGCTGCGTTTGCTCTTCAACATGCTCATGCGCGTGCACTACCGCCCCAGCCATGACGAGCGTCATGGCCAGCAAAAGCATTGATGCGATGAAGCGCTGGAGAAACACGATGCGAAGATAGTGACGAGTTACGGAGTTACGGAGTTACGGAGGTACGGAGGTACGGAGGTACGGAGGTACCGGGTTCCCGACGTCATCCCCGCGAAAGCGGGGA
>CAYMTW010000083.1:2937-6157 GCA_964393485.1 uncultured Melioribacter sp.
TCCAAGCGTTGTATCGTCGTAGGTGTATCCGAAGTACGGAGTGGATCAATTACGGGTTCCCGACGTCATCCCCGCGAAAGCGGGGATCCAAGCGTTGTATCGTCGTAGGTGTATCCGAAGTACGGAGTGGATCAATTACGGAGTTACCCAACGTCATCCCCGCGAAAGCGGGGATCCAGCTGTTGTATCGCCCAAGGTGGCTCTCGCTGCGCTCTGGATGACGTTCAGAACCTCACACCTAAAACCCAAAACCTCACACCTGTTCGTTAGCTTCGCAAATGCGAGCACTAGTCCTTAACGCCGACGGAATGTCGGTACAAAATGTGGATGCGCCGGTATGCGCTGATAATGACGTCCGGATTCGTCTTCATGCGGCGGCGCTGAATCACCGCGATGTCTATATCACCGAGGGCAAGTATGCGAAGATCGTTCTGCCGGCCATCCTTGGCTCGGACGGATGCGGAGAGGCCCTTCAGGCGCCTCAGCATGCGCACCTGGCGGGCAAGCGAGTGGTGATCGATCCGTCGCTCGACTGGGGAGACAACCCTCGCGCGCAGGGTCAGCACTTTACCGTGCTGGGCATGCCCACACAGGGAACACTGGCCGAAGAGATCTGTATCGATGCGCGGTACGTACATGAAGCCCCCTCCCACCTGACCGATGAACAGGCCGCAGCATTGCCGCTGGCCGGGGTGACGGCGTGGCGGGCGCTGATGGTGCAGGGGGCTTTGCAGGCCGGTGAGACGGTGCTTATCACGGGCATCGGCGGCGGTGTGGCCCTGATGGCCATGCAGCTTGCCCTGGCCGCCGGAGCGCGGGTGATCGTCAGCAGCACCTCAGATGCAAAGCTGGCGCGTGCCGCAGAGCTTGGCGCGCACGCTACGGTGAATGTGCGATCTGACGGGTGGACGAAGCAAGCCTCCGAGCATGGCCCGGTGGATCTTGTCGTTGACTCCGTTGGCGGCGAGTACATCAATGACTACACCAACATCGTGCGTCCGGGCGGACGCATCGCGGTGTATGGCGCCTCGCGCGGCATGGTGCCGAATCTGAACATCCACCGCATCTTCTGGAAGCAGATCACGCTTGTCGGCTCAACGATGGGCTCGCAGCAGGACTTTGCCGATATGCTATCCTTCGTTACTACACATCGCATTGTTCCGGTGGTCGACTCCGTGCTCACGCTCGACGCGGCGCAGGAAGCCTTTGAGCGCATGCGTGCCGGCGAACAGTTCGGAAAGATCGTCATCCAATGCAGTTAGAATCCCTTCTCGGCCACAGCGCCGAGCTCGTTCGCATCATCCGTAAGAGTTCGCAGCCGAGCGATGTGATCGCCTCGGAATACTTCCGCTCGAAGAAGTACATCGGTGCCAGCGACCGGCGTTTCATCAGCGGACTGGTGTTTCACACACTGCGCACACTCTCGCTGTGCGAGGCCATTGCCAAACACGAGGAGATGGCCGACGTTGTGCACGCCGGACATGCGCTGATGGAAAAGGGGCTTGATGGTCTCGGCCCGTGGACGCAGGAGCTACCGGAGCATGTGCGGGTATGCACGCAGGACTGGCTTCTGGCATCCACGCGCACACGCTGGAACGATGCCGCCGATGTGTGGCAGAGTATGACGTCGGCCGCACCACTCGTGCTGCGCGTGAACCTACGTCGTGTTTCGCGCGAGCGTGTGCTGAAGCACCTACACACCGACAATATCGAAGCTATTGCAAGCCCCCGATCACCGGCAGCCATCATCATCAATCAGCGCGTGAATCTGCTGCAGCATCCTCTCTACAAGGGCGGAATCGTGGAGGTCCAGGACGAAGGCAGTCAGCTCATCGGCTATGCCTGTGCTCCGCGCGAGCACGACAGGATCCTTGATGCCTGTGCCGGAGCTGGGGGCAAATCCTTGCACCTGGCCGATCTGCAAATGGCTAAGGGGCAGATCGTAGCCAACGATATTGAGTGGAACAGACTGAAGGAGATCGGACCACGGGCCAACCGCGCCGGTGTGCGATGTATCAGTGTGGAGCAGCGCGCTGCGCCTGGAGTGAAGCACCGCGATGACCGCCAGTTCGACATCGTTCTTGTTGATGCCCCCTGCAGCGGTATGGGAACCGTGCGGCGCATGCCGATGGTCAAATGGCACATCACACCGGACACGCTAACGCGTCATGCCCGCAAGCAGCGTCAGGTTCTGGAAGAGTATGCCCCGCGAGTAGCCGATGGCGGCGTGCTGGTCTATGGCACGTGCAGCATTATGCCGGAGGAGAACGAGCGCGTTGTGCAGGGCTTCCTTGCCGATCATCCCGAGTTTATCGCTGAGCCCCTTGCTCCGTGCTTCGAACAGTATGGCATCAACGTTCCGGGCTTGAGCACCGAGCAGTCGATGCTACAGCTTGACCCGCTGCATCACGGCACGGACGGACTCTTCATGGCGCGGATGCGTCGACAGCACTTGCAGCAATCCAGCCGCCGGTAATGAGCTGTTCAGATTCCGACGAAGCGAAATCACCGAAGAGCCGTCGCAGGGCCGGATCATTCGGCAAACGAACGCCGACAAAATGCCACGTATTGTCGTTGGCATCTTTGGCCGTAGCCAGGATCTCACAGGATGTTGCAGCATCAAGGGGCTTGCCGAACGGCCAGCTGGCATCGCCATGGCGTGCCGATGAGCAACCTTCGTAGCCAGCAGCAAAACCCAGTCGAACGGAACGCACAATTCGAGCCGGCTGCGGGAATGCATCCCAGCGCCTTGGAGGGATCACACAGGCAGAGACGATCGTCATCGCCTGCACGACGTAACGACCGTCGGCCATCGTATCAGCATCGGGGTCGGCCCATGCATAGCGGATCACGCGTGCATAACGTGAGGAGTCGGAAGATTCGTCAAAGACCCGAAGTGTAGGTGAGTCGCCCCCTGACGGAGTAACGCCCACGATAGCCCCACGCTGATAGATCAGACGTCGAAGGGGTCCGTACCACGACCGCACCACCTGCACCGTTGCGTGTCCATCGTCATCATAGCCATACGTAAGGATGCACTGTGCACCTTTTGCCTCATCAGAAAGCAGCCACATCGGCTCGAGCCTGTCGATTCCGGCACCGGCAAACGCATGTCTGGAAAGCGTGCGGCTGTGGGGCTCCAACTTCAGATCGATCGGCTTCAGACCTGTCAGGGGGCGAGTGGTCTCCCCCTTGTGGACCATGCGTGCCCCTTGAAAGA
>CAYMTW010000084.1:0-6035 GCA_964393485.1 uncultured Melioribacter sp.
AGTCTTTTTGCTTCGCAAAGCCCCCTGACCTCGTCGTCTCGGGGCTTTGTGCGTTTTTAGGCAAGGGTTATAGGGTGCCCCGCCATGGTTTGAGCTGTATGACGACCGAGCGCGACAAGTAGCGAATCTCCGGGAGATCGAGCGCCGGCAAACCAAGCGGCGGAAGCCGCGAAGGATTCATGTTCAGCTGACGAATGCGACAATCAGGCCGCTGCTGATTGATAAGGGTTACCACGCCGAGGGCCCGCTGCGCTCCAAGCGCCGTTCCACTTTCGCTATGACCGACGACGTCCGTGTAACCCGTCACGTGGAGGTCGGATCCTGTCGGTAATTGCTCGAGATACTGAATCAGAAGGCTCTGTTGCGAGCTTCGAATGCATTCACTGCGTGGTTCAAACAGAACAAGTCTAACGCCGATAAACGCGGATGTGAAACTCTGCGATGTCGGGGCACGCAGTGTGATCGTGAGCGGACGCAGCTCCGGGGTGAGGATCTCCACTCGGCGATGCTCACAGGAAGGCGGCGAGGCCCCTTTCATTTTGAACATGGAACTCTCACATGACGTCCTCGTATGCCTTACCGTGATTCGCCGGGCATCTATTCCGCGATCGTACACGAGATAGTTTTTGATACGTTTAGCTCGCGCACGCGCCAGGTAGCAATCGCCGAGGTCCTCGGAACACTCCTCGTATCCGTGGAGAACTACGTTATCGTTGCTGCGTGTGAGCTGCTCAGCCAAGGCATCGAGCACACGCAGGTATGCATCGTGTAACGTGCGGTAGGATCCCGAGGTCGTGCCACCAGCAAGGGGCTCTAGATCGTATCGCTCCGGAATGTCAGATGATGCCGAATCGAAGAACACAACTGGTAGTAGAGGAATACCGATGGTCTGCTCTGTGTGTGTATGACGCAGGGCACCCGACAGATCAGACCCTCCGGTGCCGACGGCTTGTCTGCACAGGAGTAGAACGATGACACACGCTAGACCAATTGCTAGTTTCCGTCCAATCAGCTGGACACTACTCATCACAACCCCACCGATCTATCTACTACGCGAAAACTCGGAGTTGTCTATGATTGAGGCTCTACGGTAAACATCCTGGCGATGACGTATGTACTGCCCTAGGAAAATCCGCGTGTCATTGTATGAACTGTGACAGACCTAAGCCATTTCTTCCAGAATGACACCCCTAAAGCGCTGATACAGAAAACCGGCAAGCATCAAGATGACACCCAGAGCAATGAATGACACGATTCGATAAGGTTGCTGAAGGAAGGAAAGGTCGTAGAGAAAGACCTTCAAAATCGTAATGGACAGCAAGATCAGTGATGCAATGCGCATCAATCTCGTAGGTCTTACAAAGCCAGCGATCATCAGAAGAATCGAATACATGATCCATGTCCCCGACATCCAGAGATGAAATCGATTCCAGCTATCGCCTGTAGAACCTGAGGTAAAGCCGGACCTGATCAAGTACATGGTGATAACCTCCGGCCAGACAACCTCCATGGTGATGAACACAAACGAAAAGCCAACTGCCAGGATGCCAATCACTGACCGCTGAAGGGTGGCACTCCAGACGGACGTGGAGCTTTGCAGTCCGCGCAGACAGATAAGCAATGCCCCGGTAATGAGTAGACCCGTCAATGTGCGGACGCTTACGAAAGGGGCGAGCAATGACGGATCAGAGATCGCCGATGCGTGCGTCAACCACCACAGTGATGCAGCAGTCGATGCTGCCATGCCGGACAGTATGGCACTATCTGCAAGGTGACGAATTGGGAATCGGATAAGCAGAACTCCGATGGTTACGCTGCACATTGAGGCAATCGCATGACCGAACGCACTGGGCCATGAACGGACCGTGTCGATCATTGGTTCGGCAACGCTGTCGGTGTTGGCAAATAGTCCGTACACATCGAGATGAGCCGCCCAGATGACCATACAGACTCCACCCGCTGAAATCACAGCACGAGCCAATGCATTGAGGCGAAGCGTTGATGAACCTTGCCGCACGGTCAGGATAAGAGCCAACCCGGAAAGCACAAGCGCTGCGGTGCGGATGTTCAGAAGTGGAATTGCGGTATGTGCGGGGAAGCTGTACATGCTTGCCTCGTGGGATGCTACCGCAAGTGACTGTACGACGATCAGTACGATTGCAATCATCTCAGGAGGGCGCTCGCGGTGACGCAAAAGTGCCAAGGACGTCACACTCAGTACAGAAAGGCCAATTGAAAGCAGATAGGGATTCTCAATAGCCAAGCATGCATGGTCTAGTGCTGCAAGTGCAAAGACTGCAAACATCGACGTGGCTTTGACGTTCTCATCTTGATGGTAGATGATGGCATTTGCAGCGAAGAGCATTCCAAGTAGAGCCGCCGTCGCACCATTGATCCAGGGGGAGTCGGACATCAACGCGCGAATGACCATTGTGTACATGACAACAGAATGAAGGCCTACAAAGACCCTTCGGACAGTGACAAGCTGGTCCTTTGCCTGCCTTTCTACCGCATAGTGGTACAGTAATCCCGACACGAGAAACGCGAATGCAAAGAGTGTTCCTTCTGTAACGTCTGGATCGGTCATGGAGCTTCGTAAACCCATCCATTGATTCCAGTATGCCCAGACGCCGACAAAGCCGATCAGTGGTACACCCCACCATGACAGACGACGGTGGCCTATCCAAGATAGACCAATGAACAGCAGGGCTAGATATCCGAAGAGTCCAACGGTGTTGACGTCCCCGGTCGAAAGCCATACGGGCGTGAGCATGCCCCCTGCCGCGGCCATGGATGCTATGAACACCGAGTCGTGACGCAGGCTAATGAAGACAGCCAGGCACGTTACCATGCTCATCAGCACAAAAGCCGCAGGCTGAGAAACCAAGTCATAGAATCCATAACTGGCATACACGGCGAGATAGAGTACTGGTATGCCCGATCCCGCCAGTCCCTGTGCAAAGACCCGAAGTCCCTTGGCGCGCCATCGATCGGAACCGATGACCAGTCCAAGGCCAACAACGGCACCGATCAGTACCCTCATGGATTCTGTGATCCACCCGTTGTCGAACGCGAACTTTAGGAAGAACAGGGCACCAAGAACGGTTGCAACAGCTCCGATCCGTGTAAGCCACGTACCCCCGATGACCATTTCCAGCCTGTCAGGAGTCGATGGACGCGTGCCTACGGGCGGTGGAATGATACCGGCGTCGACAAAGCCATCTGAGACCGGCACAGCTTCAGCCCATTGCGAAGATGTGTCGGTCCTTGTGTGAGAACCATCAGCGTACTCAACATCGGGGGTCGGTCGAGGTGTCTGCGGGGATGTCTGAAGATCAGCCAGACGGCTGCTGAGGCTTCTGATGATTGCCTCATGCAATTGTAGTCTCTGACGAAGCTTGCGAATGTGAACGAAGGAGACAATGGCAGACAAATAGGGTATGATCCCAATGAGGCCGAGGATGAAAACGATGCTATCCATGTCAATCCTTCACGACGAGAAGTTGAAAACCAATCTACGTGAGAACGGATCCAATCATGCTAATCGCCATCTCGATGGCCAGATGCGTGCTGGCTGAGTCAATGTCCGGGCTGTTAACGCGGTCGTATGCCGTACCGTGATCGGGAGATGTGCGGATGACCGTTAATCCGGCAGTGACGTTGACCCCCGCCCCTTTCGCCAGAAGCTTGAGTGGGATGAGTCCCTGATCGTGATACATCGCCAGCACACCGTCAAACTGCTCATAGACACCGAAGGCAAAGAATCCGTCTGCCGGAAAGGGGCCGGTGGCTGCGATGCCTTCGGCCTGAGCGAGCTCAATAGCTGGACGTATCACGAGGCTTTCTTCATGACCTATGCGGCCGCTTTCTCCCGCATGGGGGTTAAGTCCCAACACGGCGATACGGGGCTCGACGATGCCGATGCGGCTGCGCAGATGCTGATGTAACTGGCGTAGACGTCCGACAACACCGTCAGTGGTCAGTGACTGCGCAACGTCTCTTATCGGGATGTGAACGCTGGCTAGCGCTACATGCAGATGGGGCGTGCACAGGACCATGAGCGGCTCGCCGCCGGCGTAGGCAGCGATCATCTCGGTCTGCCCCGGAAACGTCCACCCGACGCGGTCCAGAGCATGCTTGTTGATCGGCAGAGTTACCATGGCCTGATAGCGTCCTGCAACGGTCTCGGTGCAGGCTGTCTCAAGTGCAGCCACGGCGAGACGCGCCGCATCGTCATGGGGCGCACCCGGACGCAGCACCACCGGAACATCCAGGTTCACAATGCGGACACTGTTTTCACCAACGCGCCAGTGGTCGTTTTCGATAGTTCCACCGAGGGCATACGCATCGATTGCCTGACACAGTACGTCGTGTGGTATCAGAAGGTCGAATGAGGCAGGGTAGGGGGCTTTGCCCAGCGCACCGGCAAGACACCGCAGACCGATGCCGTTGACGTCGCCACAGGTAATGACGATGCGCGGCATCAGGCAGCCCGACGACGTCGCTGTCGGTACATGTTCAGTAGCAATCCAACGATGGCGGTGTTGGCAATCAGTGCCGTGCCCCCTGCGCTGAGAAATGGCAGGGGAATACCCATCACCGGGAAGAGGCCTACGGCCATACCGATGTTTACCATCGTGTGGAAGAGCAGCAGGCTGGCAAATCCGATGGCGATAACGCTGCTAAATGAAGTCTTTGCCGAGGCAGCAATGCCGGCACTACGCACGGCAACGAAGCCCAGGAGTGTGATTACCACGATACCGCCGAAGAATCCGAACTCCTCAGTCGGCACACAGAAGATGAAGTCCGTCCACTGTTCGGGGATATAGCGCAGCTGCGTCTGTGTACCCTTGAGGAAGCCTTTGCCGGTAACACCGCCGGAACCGACGGCCAGAATTGACTGAATGACGTGGTAGCCTTCTCCGCGTGGGTTTCGCTCGGGTTCGAAGAGCGTGATGAGTCGCTTCTTCTGATACGGCTCCAGCTTGTTGAACGCCGGCTGCACGGCAAAGCCGATACCAACCACGATCAGGCATGCAACGATCGACGCCGTTAGCGTCCGACGGAACAGGTATGTGCCCAGACAGAAGAGGGCGGAGATGGCAGCAAACCAGAGCATGTTGTCAAACAAAAGACCATAGAGCGAGGCAATAGCCACAAAGGGCATTGCGATCAGCGAGTAGATGACAAACAGATCACCCCCTGACCAGAGGAACACGCCGAGCGCCATGGCAAAGAACACGGTTGCTGAACCAGTGTCGGGCTGCATCATGATCAGCCCCACGGGCATGAGAAACAGCAGGGCCACCCAGGCAAGATCGCGTATGGTACGAATGGAGAAGCCCTTGCGATCTGTATACTTCGCAACGGCGATCAGCGTTGTGATCTTGGCCAGCTCCGAGGGCTGGAAGGAGAAAGATCCGATCTGAATCCAACATCGCTGACCGTTTACAACGTGACCCAGTGGCGTGAGCACGGCGGCCAGTAGTAGGATACCGATAGCATAGAGCGGGTAAGCGAGATCGTTCATCCAGCGCTCGGGCAGAAAGAACATTCCCACGCCTCCGGCGATTCCTACGATGGCGTAGAGAATCTGACGACGGAAGATCGCATCTGACCCCAGACCATAGGCGGCGCTGTAGATCGACGTAAGGCCAATGCCGAGAAGTCCGATCACGGCTAGTAGCAGGCCCCAATCGAGCATGTCGTTAATGCGACGCTGCATGGCAACATCGTCTTCATCCAGCTGAAAGGGCCTTATTGCCATTGGAGACCAGTGATGCGTTCGTAGGCTTCAATATACTTTGCCCGAGTGGCCTGCACTACCTCGCTGGGCAGGGCAGGGGGCGGAGGGGTCTTATTCCACGATGTGGTCTCCAGCCAGTCACGCAGCACCTGCTTGTCGAAGTTCATTTGGGAGGTACCCTCAGCATACGACGAGGCCAGCCAGTAGCGCGATGAATCGGGTGTGAGCGCTTCGTCGATGAGGATGATCTCACCAGTGTCATCAACGCCGAACTCGAACTTCGTGTCGG
>CAYMTW010000085.1:0-5969 GCA_964393485.1 uncultured Melioribacter sp.
CCTACGGCGCAGCCGTCCCCCTATGCGAAGCATCCCCCTACGGCGCAGCCGTCCCTCAATGCCGAAAATGGCGCATGCCGGTGAACAGCATAGCGAGCCCCTTTTCATTCGCGGCAGCGATGACTTCTTCATCGCGCACGGATCCGCCGGGTTGGATAACGCACGAGGCGCCGGCTTCGGCGGCTTGTAGCAAACCGTCGGCAAAGGGGAAGAAAGCGTCAGACGCGACGGCGCAGCCAGATAGGTCGATGCCGGCATCCTGGGCTTTTCGAACGGCGATGCGGGCTGAATCAATGCGCGACATCTGGCCGGCCCCGATGGCAAGTGACCGGTCGTGCGTGGCATAGACGATGGCGTTGCTCTTGACGTGCTTGGCGATCTTCCAGGCGTAGAGCATGGCGCGTTGTTCGTCATCGGATGGGGTGCGGGAGGTAACCACGCGTACGTGCTCGTCCGACGTCAGGGCTGCATCGGCATCCTGCACCAACAGGCCGGAGGCAACGCTGCGCACGCTCATCTTGGCAGCTGCGTCATACGCCGCACGGTCCACGACCATCAGACGCCGGTCCTTCTTCTTCTGCAGCAGGGAAAGAGCATCATCACTGAATGATGGGGCGATGAGCACTTCTGCAAAGAGACTGTGAATCACTTCAGCAAACGCAAGGTCGATCGGACGGTTGACGGCGATGATGCCACCAAAGGGGCTGACGGTGTCGGTGGCAAAGGCCTTGTTGTAGGCCTCAATGAGCGAGGTGTCCGAGCCGACGCCGCATGGGTTGTTATGCTTGACGATGACTACCGTAGGCTCGTCGAACTCGGCGCAGAGCCCCATGGCCGCATCAATGTCGAGGATGTTGTTGTACGAGAGCTCTTTGCCATGCAGCTGACGAAAGAGCGAGGTGAACGAGCCATACAGCACGGCCTTCTGATGGGGATTCTCCCCGTAGCGAAGGGGCTGATCGATCCGCAGCGGGAGAGCCCCCTCTGCAAGAAAGCCCGCGATGCTGCGCGAGAAGTACTGCGAGATCCGTGCGTCGTATTGTGCTGTGTGCGAGAAGGCTTCCATTGCCAGCTGACGTCGAAGCTCCGGCGTAACGCCGCCGGACTTCAGTTGCTCGATGACAGCGGGATAGTGAGACGGGTTGACGATGATGGCCACGTGAGCGTGGTTCTTGGCCGAAGCCCGCACCATGGCCGGTCCGCCGATATCGATGTTCTCGATGATATCTGCATCGGTGGATGCTGGGTTGGCTACTGTCTGCTCGAACGGATAGAGGTTCACCACCACGATGTCGATGTGCTCAATGCCATGCTCGAGCATCTGCTGCAGGTCAGCCGCGTTGTCCATTCTCCCCAAAATTCCCCCGTGGATCTTCGGGTGCAGGGTCTTGACGCGTCCGTCCATGATCTCCGGGAACCCCGTTACATCAGAGACGCTTACCACCGGCACGCCAGCGTCTTTCAGGGCCTTTGCCGTACCCCCGGTGGAGAGGATCCGGACTCCGAGGCCGTGGAGTTCACGGGCAAATTCGACGATTCCGGTCTTGTCGGAAACTGAAAGCAGGGCAGTCATTGTTTGTCCCGTTGGTTGGCGGCTAAGAAGACGCAAAACTACACCGCTATTTCCGACCGATGGGTCGGTCGTTGTAAATTCGTATCACTCAACACAGCATTTTCCACGAAGGAGCAGGCATGGCAACGACGTTGGACAAGTCAGTCATTACGTGCGACATGGAGGGGGTCATCGAGACCTTCAGTCCGGGAGCACAGGCGATGTTCGGGTACTCACAGGATGAAACCATCGGCAAGTTGCGCGTCAGCGCATTCTCACCGGGCGAGGTGGTCCTTCAGAACCTGCCGGGGTGGCTCGCCACTGCGGTCAAGGAAGGTGAATGGGTAGGCGAAACGAACTTCATTCGCAAGAACGGACAGCCGTTCGGCGCACGTATCCGCATCACGCCGACGTTCAAGAGTGGACAGCAGGTTGGGTTCTGTGGTGTGACGGAAGAGCTTGAAGCACCGGTAAACATTCCGATCAAATCAAGCACGAAGTTCATCTCCTGGCTTGTGATCACGCGCGCCCCCTTCCTTTCGGCAGCGCTCACGCCATGCTTCATCGGTCTAGCCTACGCCGCCGGCATTGTAGAGCCACCGGTTGCGATCGATTGGTTCCTGGCCAGCCTCACGATGCTGGGCGTGGCGCTGCTGCACCTTGCCAGCAATGTTTTCAACGACTACTTCGACGTCAAGAGCGGTACGGATCAGGCCAACACGAAGTACTTTGTGCAGTACTCAGGGGGCTCGCGGGCCATTGAGCTCGGATTGATCGATCTGAAGGGCACACTCAAGGTAGCAGCCGTGCTCGCATTCATTGCCCTCGGTATTGGTTTGTATCTGACGTCAGCCGTTGGTGTTGGTGTGCTGACGATCGGTCTGACGGGTCTTGCGCTCGGGTTCTTCTACACTGCTCCGCCGCTGCGTCTTGTTGCGCGCCACGGTTTGGGCGAGATCACCATCGGCATGGCCTTCGGTCCGCTGATCACGATGGGGATTTACTACGTTCTGACTGGTACGTATAACTGGGAAGCATTCCTGTTCGGAATTCCGACCGGTCTGCTGACGACGAATATTCTGTTAATCAACCAGGTGCCTGACACCGAGGGCGATGCCTCGACTGGCAAAAACCACCTCGTGGTTACGTTCGGTTATGCGATGGCTCCCGTGTTCTATGCCATCTTCCTCCTCGGCGCACTCGGCGTCACGGTGTGGCTTGCCATGGAACACCAGAAGCCCCTTCTCTACGGCGTTGCTGCCGTTGGTGCGATCTGGGGCGGATGGATCGTCAAGTACATGCGCGAGAATATCGACAAGCGTACGCTGGTCAAGGGCAACGTCGCGACGATTCAGCTACAGGTGCTGTTTGCCATCCTGTTCGCTCTCGCAATTATCTTCTAATCTCCGGGCCGAATAGGGGGCTAGTCCAGCACACGCAGGGCGGCAGCAGCCTCGTCGGCCACGTGAAAACTTCCGCAGATAATGGCCGTGCCAAGGGCACGGGCCGCCTGCACAGCTTCGGCCACGGATGCGTGAGAGATCACGTGCTCGTGGCCGGCATGTTTTGCGCTAGCCGCAACGTCAGACCACGGCATGCTGCGCGACACATGGGGTGCACAGGCATGTATCGTTGGATGCAGAGTGAGTAGCTCGCGTAGCATTCCTTCGACATCCTTGTCCGCCATTGCTCCGAAGACCACGTGAAAGGGGCCTTCAATGCGCGAATCGATCAGGGTCTGAACCAGTGAGTGGATTCCTCCCGGGTTATGGGAGACGTCCATGATGGTAAGGGGCTCCGTGGCAACGGCCTGTGTGCGGCCGGCAAGTCCAGTGTTGCGACTGACAGAACGCAGACCGCGACGGATGTCCTCCTCGTCGATGGCAAATGAGCGCTGCAGAACGGGGACGGCGCCGAGTACTGTGCAGATGTTGTCCGCCTGATGACGTCCGGTGAGCTCACTGAGATAATACCGGTGTGTGTCACCTTCGATGGCGGAAACACTCATCGTCAAGTCAGCATAACAGGCGTCAACTTCAACGGACACGATGTCTTTGGCGAAGATGATCTCCGAGCGCTGTGCTTCGGCACGGCGTTCGAAGACCACGCACGCTTCTGATCCGTTGGGGCCGATAACCGCGGGAATGCCGTGCTTGATGATGCCGGCCTTCTCGCCTGCGATCTGCGCAATGGTCGTTCCGAGATACTCCATGTGGTCGTAGTCGATGGCAGTGATTACGCTCAGCAGCGGCGCACAGACGTTTGTCGCATCAAGACGTCCACCAAGCCCCGTTTCGATCACGGCAACATCGACGCGACGCTCCGCAAAGTACTGGAAGGCCATCGCCGTGGTGACCTCGAAGAAGGTGCCTCCGATGGCCTTTGCCTGCTCCATGAGGGGTACGGCAAGTCTGGCGATATCAGCATCCGAGATCGCCGCACCGTTGATGCGAATGCGTTCGTTAAAGCGGCGGATATGGGGTGAGGTATAGAGCCCAACATTGTAGCCGGCCTCGGTCAGGATCGATGCGATCATCGAACAGGTTGACCCCTTGCCGTTGGTGCCGGCAACATGGATCGTGCTAAGACGCAGATGTGGGTCATCGAGACCCGACAAAAGTGTGACGGTGCGCTCCAAGCCCGGCTTTATGCCTGCATGGAATGTCATCGCGAAGAGATCTTCAAGAATTCGATCGACGCTCATAGGGGGCGCAACATAAAAAAGGCCTGCCGGATGGCAGGCCTTTTCTGGATTACATTGTAGCCAGAGCGCATCAGAGGCATTACTCTGAAACTTGCTCGCTGCTCTCAAGATCTTCGATCGTCGTCGAAGCCGATGCCGAACCGTCGGCATTGTACTTGTCGGCGTTCGGGACCGGGTGGTTGGTGTTGTATGTGGCGATCTCTTCTGCTGATCGACCGCGCAGGAACTCCACGGCCGAAAGGACGATCTTCTTCTGCTCTTTGTCGAATTCGACTACCTTGAGTGGAAGCACATCGTCAACGTTGAAGTAGTCGCTGATTGTGCGGACCGGTGCGAACGATAGCTGCGACACTGGAACGAAACCGTCAACACCCTGCGGCATTTCTACGATCACACCCTTGTCGATCAGACGAACGATCTTTCCTTCCGTTTCCATACCAACGGCGAACTCATTCTCGAAGATGTCCCATGGGTTTTCCGAGATCTGCTTGTGACCGAGGGAGATACGACGATGCTCGTTATCGATGGCAAGCACCACAACGTCGAGCTCGTCACCCTTCTTCACGAATTCACCCGGATGGCGGATCTTCTTCGTCCATGACAGGTCAGAGATGTGCACCAGACCATCGACGCCTGGTTCCAGTTCAATGAACACTCCGAAGTTCGTCAGGTTGCGTACGATTCCCTTGTGGACAGAACCAGAAGGGTACTTGGCGGTGAGATCGTTCCATGGATCTGGCTCGAGCTGCTTCATACCAAGCGCCAGCTTGCGGTCCGACTTGTCGATGTTCAGCACAGCAGCTTCGACCATCTGGCCGAGCGACACCACTTGTGACGGGTGCTTGACGTGCTGCGTCCACGACATTTCGCTGATGTGGATGAGACCTTCGACACCCTTTTCGATCTCGATGAAGGCGCCGTAGTCCGTTAGCGAAACAACCTTGCCACGGACCTTTGAACCTGGCTCGTAACGTTCGCCGATCTGGTCCCATGGGTGCGGTGTGAGTTGCTTCATTCCGAGCGAAATGCGCTTGCGGTTCTCGTCGAAGTCCAGAACCACGACCTTGACCTGCTGATCCAGCTGGACGATTTCGCTTGGGTGCGATACGCGACCCCATGAGAGGTCTGTAATGTGCACCAGACCGTCCACACCACCGAGATCGACGAACACGCCGAAGTCGGAGATGGCCTTGACGGTACCTTCAAGCACAAGCCCCTTCTCGAGGAGTTCGAGGATCTTGCCGCGCTGCTCGGCCAGCTGCTCTTCGAGCAGGACCTTGTGCGACACGACAACATTTTCGCTTGGGTGATTGACCTTCACAACGCGCACGTCGATCGTGCGTCCGACCCATGCATCGAAGTCACGCACTGGGCGGACATCGATCTGCGAGCCTGGCAGGAAGGCCTCGATACCGAGCAGATCAACCACCATACCGCCCTTTATGCGGCGCAGGATGCGCACCTGCGTCACGGTCTGGGTTTCGGCCAGCTTGAGGATCTCTTCCCAGGTCTTCATGAAGTCAGCGCGACGGCGGCTGAGCATCAGGCGGCCTTCGCCGTCCTCGATCTTCTCAACAAACACGTCCACGACTTCGCCGGCTGCGAGCAGTTCGGCGCCGACGAATTCGGCACGTGGCACAACGCCAAGTGACTTGAACCCGATATCGACGAGGATCTCGTCCTTTGTCACCGACACCACGGTTCCGTGAACCA
>CAYMTW010000086.1:0-5919 GCA_964393485.1 uncultured Melioribacter sp.
GTTATCAGAACATCAGAGATGGATTCGTAGACGCCTTTTAAGCCTCTATCATCAGGCTAACTGTGGGCATATCGCTTGTTCCCTCAGTTGCATTGACATAATCAGCCAAGCGTTTCGTGCAAAGACCGCAGACGAGACCTTTATTCTCTCCAAAGGGCATGCTGCCGGTGCGTTGTATGTGGTTCTAAATGAGTTTGGTATTGTTTCGGACCAGGAGCTGGAGACGTTCTATGGCGACGGAACACGACTTGCTGCGCACCCATCGGCCCATCTCTCCGATCAGGCACCGTTCGGGCTGGGATCACTTGGTCACGGATTTCCACTGGCGTGCGGAGTTGCATACGCGAAGAAGCAATCGGGGTGTTCCGACCGCACATTTGTGCTGATGTCTGATGGCGAAACCAACGAGGGGACCACATGGGAAGCGGCGCACTTTGCCGTGAGACATGCGCTTGATCGACTGATTGTGATCATCGACAAGAACGGGTTGCAGGGTTTTGGCCGAACTGAGGACGTTTTGGGTGACACTGCAAACGCCGAGGTTTGGAAGGCCATCGGGTTTGACGTTCAGTCGTGCAATGGGCACGACGAGCTGGAGCTGCGGACGCTGTTGTCGGAAACGGCTGCTCGAGCCACATCGAAGCCACTTGTTGTCATGGCTGAGACCATCAAGGGATTTGGTGTCCCATTCATGGAAGACCGTCTCGAATGGCATTACCTGCCACTGAATGATGAACTCTACGCAGAGGCACTGCAGTCATTGAGAGAGGTGCCCCGTGAGAAATGAGTTCCGTGATGTGATCGCCTCAGTCATGAATGATTCGCTTACGACCTACTTCCTTACAGGTGATCTTGGTTACAACGCGCTTGAGATGTTGCAAGCCCAGGCGGGCAGTCGTTTCATTAACGCCGGAGTAGCCGAGCAGAGTATGGTGGGAATTGCAGCCGGCATTGCGAGCCTGGGAAATGAGGCGTTTGTCTACAGTATCGCCCCGTTCGCTACGTTTCGTTGTTTGGAGCAGATTCGGTTGGATGTGTGTATTCATGATCTGCCGGTATACATCGTAGGAAATGGTGGTGGCTACGGCTATGGAATCATGGGTGCAACGCATCATGCCATCGAAGACATAGGTTGCCTGAGTACCCTCAACAACATGGTTTGCTGGGTCCCCGCTTTTTCGGATGATGTCGCACACTGTATTGCCAGCATACGAGCCGAACGAAGGCCGGCATATCTGCGTCTTGGCATGGGGCGAACGCGACCAGAGAGTGCGGATCAGTTCTCACAGATTTCAAAGGTTGTTGCCGCCTCGGACCCTCGAGTGACGATTGTAACATTAGGGCCGGTTGTGTCAAACGTTCTCGATGCCCTTGAGCTATCCGGGAAGGCAGTCGAGGCCGATGTCTATTCTGTTGCGCGCCTACCATTTGATCAAGTATCGATGTCGGATATCGTTCGCTCTTTGAGTCGGTCACGCAGGTTGATGGTCGTCGAGGAGCATGTCTCACGTGGTGGTCTATCGGAGTATCTGCTGTCTGTACTTGCCGATCTCAAGTGTTTTGATTTTGAGACCTATCGGCTGCATGCCAAAGGCTATCCGAATGGTCTTTATGGTAGCCAGCGGTACCATCAGAATCTTTCCGGTATCGATGCGTCAGGCATCCGCGCAGTTTTGGAGTCGATAACATGACCACATTAGAATCCGCTCATGACGTCCGACAGTTACGTGGACCCATCCTGGTATTTGGTGCCAGTGGTTTCATTGGCTGTAATCTCTTCCTGCATCTACGATCGATTCGTTCCGATGTCTACGCCGTTACGCATAATCCACGGTCTGCTTGGCGGTTGCGGCTCGCTGAGGTTGATTCTTCTCAGATACTTTACTGCGATATCACCTATAGAAACTCTGTGCGTGATCTCTTTGCCACAGTGAAACCCGGGACGATTTTTGACCTCAGTGCTTACGGTGCCTATGCACGTCAGGATGATGTCTC
Organism: uncultured Melioribacter sp.; assembly: GCA_964393485.1. Lineage (GTDB taxonomy): Bacteria > Bacteroidota > Ignavibacteria > Kapaibacteriales > Kapaibacteriaceae > UBA10438. Next base: position 1,996 of record CAYMTW010000086.1, read on the forward strand.
GCTCATCTATAACACGAACGTCCTCGGATGCGTAAACATTCTTGAGGAATGCACAGCCGAAACGGTCTATGTGCATGGTGGCAGTAGCTCGGAGTATGGCCGGAATTGCTCGGGACCTTCCGAAACGGACAGATTGCTCCCGAATAGTCATTATTCGATCTCGAAGGTTGCGGCATCCCACATGGTGGACTACTACGCAAAGGCGCGAAGTATTCCGAGCGTTAACCTCCGCCTCTTTTCGATCTATGGTCCCTGGGAAGAGCCCGACAGGTTGATTCCCCGGTTGGTTGAGAATGGTCGTCACGGTACGTTGCCGCCCCTTGTCAACCCGAGTATCTCAAGAGACTTCGTGTACGTCGACGACTGTGTCGAGGCCCTTGTACGGGCAGCGAACCTCGCGACGAGTGACCACGTCAAAGGTCGGTCTATCAACATCGGAACTGGTGTCAAGACAACGATCCAAGACGCTGTAGAGATCGTACGCTCTGAACTGAAGATTTCGGTTACACCCGAGTGGGGCAGCATGCAGAACCGGCACTGGGATGAGTCCGACTGGTACGGGAACTACGACCTTGCTCAGGAGTTGCTCGGATGGAAACCAAGGACAGAAGTTGCGGAGGGCTTTCGCAGGACGATCGCCTGGCAAAATGGCTCAGACTATGAATCTCGCGTTTTAAAGGCCTTCTCAGAGCCCTATCGTGTAGTGACAATTTCTCCCGTCGTCGCCTGCTATAAGGATGAACAAGCAATACCGATCATGTACGAAAGGCTGGTCGCAACCATTAAGGGCATTGGGTGTAGGTATCAGATCATCTTCGTCAACGACGGATCTCCAGACAACACCCAGGATGTACTTCGAGAAATCTGTGCACGCGACGAGAATGTCGTTGCCATTCAGCATTCACGAAACTTTGGTTCGCAGGCGGCCTTCGCCAGCGGGATGGAAGTAGCCACGGGTGATGCCGTTGTTCTGATGGACGGCGACCTTCAGGATCCGCCTGAAGTGATACCATCGTTTGTCGACGAATGGATGAAAGGGAACGACGTGGTATACGGCCGTCGCGTCAAGCGTGAGGCGTCCTGGTTTATGGGGCTTGCGTATCGACTCTTCTACCGGCTGTTTGCCAAGATGGCTAATATCAGAATTCCATTAGATGCCGGGGACTTCTCCCTCATTGATAAGCGCGTAGTCGAGCATCTTGTGCGGCTTCCAGAGAAAGAACAGTTCTTGCGAGGTCTGCGCGCCTGGGTTGGTTTCCGTCAGGTAGGCGTTGACTACGTGCGACCCGAGCGCATGTTTGGTCGTTCAACGAATAACATTCGTCGCAACATTGGATGGGCCAAGAAGGGGATTTTCTCCTTCTCGTATATGCCCCTTGAGATCATGTCGTACATCGGCTTGATGCTCACCGGACTTTCTGTTGTGGCAATCATTGTTCAGATCATCCTTCGACTGATGTACCCGGACATTCCACATGGAGTTACAACGATCATAGTTCTGATACTTTTCTTCGGTGGCGCAAATCTTCTCGGTCTCGCCGTCATCGGCGAGTATCTAGCCAAGGTGGTGGATGAAACGAAGTCACGGCCAAAGTTCATTCGGGACGACGTCATCATCAAGGGGCGCACGATGAGGGTCAGCTCAGAACTCGAGAATGTCTCTCAAAAATGACAGCGACCGGGTCGTTTGTCACAGGTTATACGATCTACCCATTGGTGTTCTCCAGAAGCATTTTGTTCCTGCCTGGGAGCTGCGGTTCAATTGGCTGAGCAAGTACTCAAACCTCAATTGACCGAGAGCGAAATTTCGTGCTTACCCTTTGGACAGGACAGACCAAAGAACCCAACATTGACGATCTTCGGTTCTACGATCTTGCCATCTAAACGGAGCATTAATCTCTTATCGAACGGAACGCTTATCACGGCCACACAATCATCTGACGCGTTCACGCTGGCGTATAGACCCGAATAATCGGTTTTGGCGCTGACGTCAAGCATTTTACGCCGGGCATCGTGAAGGGCAACAAAGGAATACCCAGTGATGGTTGAAGTGTCTGTTGCTGGCAGATAATGCTTCTTTAAGCCAAACTCACGGGCGTCACCATCCGAAGCTATCAGGGAGCGGTAGATCACATAGTCCTTGCGTTCTGGTGGTAGCTTCATGAAGTCCGATTCCAGCATATACTCATCGTAACCAACAACGAGTGGGAGCGCCACGGCCGACCGATGAACGAAAACGTTCTGAACGGTATCTACAGGTGGGAAAAGGTCTGGAAGAAAACCGAAGGGCTTGCCTTTCGTCAAGAAGTACTTCGCACCCAGAGCTGACGCCAGAAATGGACGGTTGATGATACTAGACACCCACTTGCCCTGGCTAGGATCCGCCAAATCAATCACCTTGAAGGCGGACATGAACTTCAAGTAGTACTTGTTATGGATCGAGGCGTACCCTGTGAGTCCATAGAACTGCTGAATCATGGCGTCATTGATGCTGGCATGAATAGCTGGACCACTGCCGAAATACTTTACCGTGCGAAACAGAGATGTATCTGCCCTGTTGATTGAGCGAATAGCTGTGAGTGATGCATCACCATACAACTTGCCAGAGGCGATATCATCAGAGGTTAGAAAGTTCCGATTATTCACGGTGGAGTAAGCATTGTGCGAAAGATCAACTACGCAGATCACAAGAAGCACAAGGGGGATGTAGCGTCGAGTGCTGAACATAGATAGAATAGCCGCCAGACTTAGACATAGAAGGAGAATGATCACTGCGTTGCGTTCGGAAGCTACGGCATGAATCGGCACACGCATGGCGGATGATAAAACGCCAAGCGTAACAATACATGTTACTAATAGAACGACGGCGTCTCTGCGTTTAGGCCTTGTGATGAACTGGTGTAGACCACGAATCCCTATCACTAGGACTACGGCACTTATCAATAGTGTGAACTCCCGGAAATAGTCGAGTCGGAAGCCCCAGAAAGCCAGACGGAACCATGGAAACACTAGAAACATGACGGCGGCTCCTAGAACGACACCATAAATCTGTCGTTGTTGTCGACTTGCATGGGAGAAGAACACCGGCACGAACATTACGGCGATCAGTCCGACATACAAGAGGGGCCCTTCCAGATAGTTCATGACACCTCTGTAGGCGAGTCCAGCCCCTTGTAGATTGTTCGACAGAAGTCGACCAAACATCGACCGATACTCATCTGTCGAGGCGCGCTCGAACATCCCCATGTTCATGTTGGTACCGTAGGTGCTCACAGCACCGGAAACCTTGATACTTTCCGCACGACCGCTGTCATTTATGAACGTGTACAAATCGGCAAGGCTGGACCAGGAGATAACAGCGCCAACTGCTAGGGCGGCGAGAAATATCAGAGCTGGCTTAACAATTTGCCGGTAACCTTTTGTCTCGCAAAGTCGAAGTAGTGCATAAGCCGAAACGAATGTGGCCCAGTAAACAATGAAGTACGTGGAGGAATTGGCGACAACGACAAAAGCTAGGGCAGGAGCAACCAGTGAAAATCTCCGCTCTTGTATATAGTATTCGGTAGCTAATAGGCCAAGTGAGACAAATAGGACAGGAAACATTCCCATGGACCAGCCTGCTGACCATAGCACATGGTAGCCACAAATGGCGAACGAAAGTGACCCTATTGCAGCCGCCGAGCCGGCAACGCCTAATACCCTGAAGTAAACATGTGTGACAATAACAGCGGCGGCTATCTGGCCAACTGCATAGAAAATCAAACTCTTGTTGATATTCCCAGGTCCGCTGAGTACGATGATCCACTGAAATGGGTTCCACATTTCGAATGTCATGAAAGACCCCAAATATGAGCTAAGGCTAAAGCCCGAATTCGTGGCTGTCTCACTCCAAATGTATGCTCGTTGCATCCATACAGGGAGCTG
>CAYMTW010000087.1:0-5849 GCA_964393485.1 uncultured Melioribacter sp.
CGTGGGAAAACGTGGGAACGCAATGGGCGACGTTGCGTCACGAACGATCCGCACAATAGCCCACGGCTTCAGTCGTGGGAAAACGTGGGACCGCATTGGGCGACGCGGAATCAAGGACGATAAATCTTCGCCCCGGGCCTTGGCCCGGGGAACGCGAAGAGCACTACGAATCCATATGAAATGTGAAAGCCATCAGAGATTCTGCATTCATATCGTACGATTGCGGAAAAGTTGGTCGTCGCATCTTGTATGTCGAGCTACGACCCACCTCTAGTCCTCGATGATGTCGTCCGATTCGCCACCGGCGGGGCCCGTATGGATCTTTTGATTCACAATACTCTGCGTCGCTGAACGCAAGGATCAGTAGTGGGATCATTGGGATGAAGGCTAGCATCACAGCAAATGGAGTGCTCTTTCCGAAGACCTTGGCGAGGTCGATCATGAGAATAAGCCACACGATGCCTACGACGAGAATCTCCACCTCAGGTATGAATGGTGCGCGAATTAGCAGAGAGCCCCAACCCCGCGCACGACCGATAATATCGGTCAGGATGAGAATATTGTAGGCCGGTATCCATGCCTTCCAGGGCGGCCGACCCCCTTGAGAAAGTGACGTGAAAACGCAATGGCTGGGAGTGCAAACATGAGCAGAACGATCTTCATCAGGATGAGTTCAAGCTGACCAAGTCTACCCATTCTATTCCTCCGGATTGTTAGTGAGAGCTAACGTGAGTAAGCGTCATCAGCGGTCTAGTGGAACTCCACCGTGCCAATATTGTATCCATATCCGCCAGTGATTACGAGGATGGCGTCATTGAATCCATATTGATAACAGTATCGTGTTTTGATGAAGGTGGTTCCATTGTTGACCTTATAGAGGTTGTCGCCAACCCGTTGCAGAGTTACCTTGTACGTACCACTGCTGAGGTAAGATTTCTTTAAAAGAACATCAACATCGACTACGGTCCCTGTTCGAGTCATCGCGACAAGATCCCTTGATTCTAGTTCTTGATACACAGCCTCGATGTTGTAAGAATCCGAACTTGTCGAGCCCCAAAGCATCGTCGCTGCAATGACAAACAAGATGAAGACAAATAGTCGCATAGTAAGTGTCCCTCTGAGAAATTACTGATGTTGTTTTGCCGCTCTGGTATCAATGTCTAAATCTACTGAGTGCCAGCAGAATCGTTCATGATCATGCCATTCGTCATTTGTCATTTGTCATTTGTCATTCGTCCCTACTTCTTCGCCACGCCGTCCAATTGCATCTGTTCGACGAGGACCCTGATGATCTTTTCGAAGTAGGCATCAACACTGACATATTGATTGTTGTTGTCGATGTCAATCTTGATGCTGCCGGTCCAGATGGTCTGTAGAGTAACGGCATCCTGCACGGAGCAATCGATGTTGAAATCAGTAATGACGCTCGTGCTGTATCCGCCAGTGGTGACGGTTGCGCTTCGCCCCTTTGCAGCACCGTACCCATTACTACCGTATGCAGTAGCGCTGCCCTGCGAGTAGCTTACCGAGGGGATGTGCATGGTGGAAGTAGTCGCCCCTGCACTACGCAGGCGCACATACATCTCCACGTTGGCCCGTCGTAACAGTTCGGCCATTTCCTCTTCCGTATACGTTCGCACCGGCGGAATGGCCTTCGTATAGGGAACCGCTACGAGATTCTTTAACGCGAAATACTCAACGGCATAGTCCTCAAGTTGCTTGACAAGCTGTGGAGTACCGAACTCCATCACAAAGAGAAAACGCCTCTTTGGTCCGCCCTTGTAAAAGGGATCTTTGTTCGAGGTGACGTGACTCGAGATGCATGAGGTTAGCACGCTAGTGACGAGGAGAGCGAAGATGAATCTGGACATACGCAACCGTTCATTAATGTGAGAGGAAACAGTGTGATTGGGTCTACTTGAAACACCTACACGGGCATGGCCTGTCGAAGCAGAACCACACCCGTGAGGAGAGAGAGATGCAGGCGCAAGGAGGTTGACGCCTACATCGTGATGAGAAGGGGCAGGTGCTTCACGCCTGTTGGGTGCGCAATGCGCAGCGTGTAGCGTCCGGCCGATACATGCATGGGGAGTGAGATGACAAGGGGGCCGGCATCGTTGACGGATGCCGAGAAGATGATGCGACCCTGAAGATCGATGACATGAATGGCTGATCCTGCAGGAGCATCCGTAATGGTGAACGTGGGGTTGTTGCGCGAGATCATGTTCGGGCGAATGCTACCGTCGTATTGCGCCGACTGGTCGTCGATGCTAGACGTGATGGTACAGAAGCTGGCCGGTCCCGGATCGGCATACTGAAGGGCAAAGCCCCCTTCCATGGTGCGGATGCGGAATTCATAGATGGCATGGGGTTCTGCCATGCGGGCCGAGCTGCCCCAGCCAGCCTTACCGGATTCGACGATCGAAGTGTCATTGGAAACATCAACACCATTACGGATTACCGTCGGCCGGCGCGTTGAATCCTGCCACACCCAGATGCCCCAATGCTCGCGTCCGTTGCCGGTAAAGAGCTCGAAGAGATTGTAGCAGCTCTCGCCATTGGGAACACGCGTGGCGTAGATCCAGTCGTTGAGGATGTGGAGCTGACCGTTACAGTATTGCGCATAGAGATCCGAGAACAGACCGCTGGCAGGCTTCGAACCGGCCCACTCTCCGAGCGTGAAGACACCGTCGATATCGCCCACGCCCGTGCAGGCGTTGCTAACGGACTCCTGCGAGCCGGAGCGATACGCGATGGTCTCTCCGGTGATGTTGCCGGCAACGTCATTGGGCTCCTTCTCCAGGCCCACCACGCCCCCTTGAGGGATATAGCGCTCGTGCTGCTGAGTGGTCACACCGTTCGATCCAAACGTGGCCGTGCGGATGTTGGGTTCGCGTATAAGGCCCCAACCTTCAACGCCCTTGTCATCGCACTCAAGCGAGGTGACCGTCGATGGAATGTATTGCACCGGATCGCTGCCGGTGGGGATGATGAACAGGCCCTCGGACACGACGACAGCGAATTCATAGATGGTATGGGGCGTTGTGTCGTTTGGCGAAGGACCGTAGCCAAAGCCGCCACCGATGACGAGTGTGGTGTCCTTGGTGACGTCTTTCCCGTTGAGAACGACGATCACCGGATTCGTGCTGTCGTGCGTGACCTTGATGCGCCAGTGCTCGCTGCCGTTACCGGTGGTGAAGTCGAAAAGATTGTAGCAGCTGCGGTTGTAGGATGATGTGCCGATGAGCCAGTCGTTCATCAGGTACATCACCTTTCGCTCTGAGCAATAGTCGAGATAGAGCGTGGAGTACCGACCAACCATGGGGGTGATACCATTCCACTCTTGAGAACCATCGCGAAGCTTAGTAAAGCGTCCGTCGATCTTGTGTCGATCAATACAGTTGAGTGTACCGCCGTGGCCACCGTTCGGATAGTCCGTTACCGTACCATCACGTGGACGTCTGTCGGCTCCTGAGAGATCAATGCGGTCACCATTCTGCGTCGATGGGTTAGGGTCAGATTTATTCACGCCCTTATCGAGCGTGTCAGCATGAGCATCCACCGAAAAGCTGTCAGTCGCATATGGTCCATCGGTAATGCAGATGGCAACGCTGTGTTTGCCCCCTGACAAAGAGGCATTGGTAGCGATCGTTATCAATCCTTCATTCGCGCTGATGATCCGGGTAGCCAATCCATCGATGGAAGCTGTCATGCGCGAGAAGGCAACCCTCGGTAGGGTTGCCCCTTGAGGAGGGAAGATGCTAAGGGGCTGACCCGCCACGATTGCCGTTGTTGCACGAATACCGAAGCGCTCGGCCGTGCTTGCGGGACATTGAGCCCGCGATACCGTTGTAAGTACGAGGGTGCAGAGCACCAGGATGATGTTCTTCATGTTCGAGACTTTCAATTGGGATTGGGAAGGGGCTTAGTGGCGCACAACGATGCGTGCAGTGCGGTACTCCAGACCCTGGAGGACACGGCAGATATAGACACCACTCTGAAGCTGGTCCGTTGGTAGAGTGAACCGACGCATGCCGATGTCGGTAAAACCGTGGTGGAGCCGTTGCAGCAGCGTTCCGTCCAGTCCATATACCTCAGTGGAGACATCGCCAGGAACAGCGAAGGTCATGTCAAGATGAGCTACGTCGTCCGATGGGGTTGGGAGAACGTCGATGAGCTCCCTATCATTCACCTCCGTCGGGCCAACCTGGACCGAGGTGACCTTGATATCACAGTCCACAAGAAGCCGCTTCGAAAGCATGCGATCCCCATCGAGAAAGACCAGCGAGATCGTGCGCTTGGATTGCCCCTTATCACATGGTGGAATGCGGAAGTACAGACGACAGCATTCTTCTTTCGCGAAGTTCTCGGCGATGTCGGTGTAGATCGACTCCAGCTGTCCACCAGTAGTGACCTGACTGACGCGTCCAGCCGGGGCGGCGGCAACGAACATGGCCATCGTGTCAACTGCTTCCTGCTCGCCTTTGTATCCTGTAAAGCCAAGCGCTATGAGATAGAGCGGAACATTGGCACGCCGGATCGCTGACATCACGCCAGCAGAGCCGATCAGAGAGCCATTATCCATGCCGTCAGTCAACGCGACGATTGCCCTGTTCGTACGTGCATGTGTCGCAATCTTGTTACAGGCAATATTCAGCGCATCGTAGAATGCCGTGCCTCCAGCAAGAGATAATAGATCAACGGCTCGGCCCATTGCGAGAGTATCCGTTGTCCAGTCCCGCGTAACACCAACACTTGAACTGAACTGTATCAGACACAGACTGTCGCCAGGCTTGAGTCTTTTCATGAACTCGTGAATAGATCTCTTCACGGCATCGACGCGTCGGACCATATTGCCACCGTAGACGATCACTTCCTCCATACTGCCGGATACATCAACCACCAGACACACAGAGATCGGCTCAACGCGTCCAGTGTCGCACACAAGCGAGTCCGGACAGATGAACTTTCCATCGGATACAATGCCGAGCTGCTCTTTGGCTACCAGTTCATTACGCGATCCGGTAAGTGTTGTGCTATCAAGCGTGACGATCGACGCATCGATGCGAAGACCGACGACGTTATTGCCTTCTTTGATCGGCTTCACATCGCAGATGTTAACGTCCTTCGGCAGGATCTCCTCGACCTCGATCGTGAGCTGTCCGCAGTTATCCTCGTGCCGAGGAATCACTGTCTGCTGAACAAGGTTATACGTCGAGTCGATGATCTGAAAGCTCAATGGCTTGCCCGTTCCCGCCATTGAGTGCTGATACCGGTGGAACGTCATATCGATGGGCTGCGGGGGAAGGGGCTCCCCATTGATCCGAAACCCGAGATACTTCCGAAAGCTGATCTCGAACAGCGGATTGATGCCCAGCCCCTTCGGTGGAAATGCATATACCGAGGAATCGCCAACCCAATGGGGTATCTCTACAAAGGTGGTTCCCAGGACTTTCTTTGGTGGCCACCGATAGGCATCGATCTCTTCCTGGGGAACATCATACACCCAGACAGCATCCACTCCGTGGCAGTCAGTAAACTGCGGCCACTGCGAGTAGGTCCCGCGCACCGTAATGCGATAGCGGGCGTCGCTTCGGGTAGGGGGCGTTACCACCGCATCGGCAGAGCGTGCATTTAGGGTAAGCGTAACGGGAAACTGCGCCTGCAGCCGTACCTCCTGCAGGCAGATCAGAGCGAGTATCATCGCCAGTTGGAAAAAGCGCATACATCCTCCTTTTGTTGACAAACCGTCGGTCTCTAGCCCGACGGATGCAACATCAGAGTCTGCATGCCACGCAACACATTGGCAACGTTGCGGAAATGTTCAGCGGATACGCACCTTCGATTTA
>CAYMTW010000088.1:0-5793 GCA_964393485.1 uncultured Melioribacter sp.
TGACGCACAACATGCAGCAGGCCGCGCGCGTGTCTGATTTGACCGGCTTCTTCCTGATGGGCTCGCTGATCGAGTTCGACAGAACACGAACGATCTTTACGAGCCCGTCCAAGAAAGAGACCGAAGATTACATTACCGGACGATTCGGATAAGCCCCATGAACAGAACGTTTGAAGAAGACCTCGATAAACTCCGCACCCGCCTTATTCGCATGGGTTCGCTGGTGGAGGAACAGGTTGAGTTTGCCCTGCGCTCCCTGCGTGAAGGCAATCAGGAACTCGCCCGCATCGTTGTCGAGCGTGATGACAAGGTTGATAAACTGGATCTCAAGATCGACAAGCAGTGCCAGCGCATCTTTGCTCTGAATCAGCCAGTTGCCACAGATCTTCGGCTCCTCCTTGCAGCGATCAAGATCAACAATGAGCTCGAGCGTATCGGTGACATGGCCACGAATATCGCCTCGATCGTCATCGACTCACCGGATGCCGTTAAGCTGGCCAACCAGATCGATCTGCATCGCATTGCCAACGCGGCTTATACGATGCTGAAGTCGAGCCTTGATGCCTTCATCAATAATGATCCGGAATTGGCGGCTCATATTCTGCCATCAGACTCTAACGTGGACCACCTCTATGACGTGATCCGGGGTGAGCTCATCGAGATCATGAAGGAAGACAGCTCCCTCGTACCGGACGGAGCCGTGGTGCTGGTTGGTCTGTACAATCTCGAACGAATGGCCGACCATGCTACGAACATTGCCGAGAATGTGATCTTCCTATCTGAAGCCAAGCTGGTTCGCCACCGTGCCGTCAATGAAGACGGCGTGGATGTGATCAAAGCCATTCACGAGCGAGATAACGACTAGTCCCCCCTGTCGGACACAGTCCACCAATGGACTGGGCATAATGCCGGTGAGCCGTAACTTCGCCACATGAAAACTCGTGGGATCATACTCGCCGGAGGAAGTGGTTCGCGGCTCTATCCGCTGACGGCCGCCTTCTCCAAGCAGCTTCAGCCGGTCTATGACAAGCCGATGATCTTCTACCCGCTCTCAACGATGATGATGGCGGGCATCCGAGACATTCTGATTATCTCCACGCCGCAGGACACGCCCACATTCGAGCGTCTGCTGGGCGATGGTTCCCGTTATGGCATCTCACTGCAGTATATGGTGCAGGATGCCCCAAGGGGGCTTGCCGATGCCTTCCGCGTCGGACGCGATTTCGTCGGAAGCGATAATGTGTCGCTGATCCTTGGCGATAACATTTTCTATGGTAAGCTCGACTTCTACCGACGGGCTATTGCCAACAATACCGGCGCCACTGTCTTCGGATACCCCGTTACCGACCCCGAGCGCTATGGCGTGGTCGAAATGGGTCCGGGCGGCAATGTACTTTCCATCGAAGAAAAGCCTACTCAGCCAAAGTCGAATCTGGCCATTCCGGGACTGTATGTCTACAACAATGATGTTGTTGATATCGCAGCAAATCTCCAGCCCGGAAAACGTGGAGAGCTGGAGATCACCGATGTTCACCGCATCTATCTCGAACGGGGTCAGCTCAATGTTGAGATGATCGGACGGGGTGTGGCATGGCTTGATACAGGCACGCCTGAGAGCCTGATCGAAGCAAGCACCTTTATCCATGCGATCGAAAAGCGTCAGGGCCTGAAGATCGGCTGTCCCGAAGAGGTAGCTCTGCAGCAGGGCTTTCTGACGCCTGATGAGTTCCGTACGAGTGTGGCACAGTTGCCAAACTGTAGCTACCGTAAATACTGCGAATCTCTGGCACGGCCATGACGCCTGCTGCGCGACTTCAGCGCTTTTCCGCAGCTGTTCAGAGCTCATTTGCTGAGTTCGTGCAGCGCTCCACCTCCACGGGTATCACCATTCTCGTTGTGACGGCCGTTGCGTTGCTGTGGACCAACTCACCATGGCATTCCTCATACGAGGCCTTTCTGCACCAACCGGTGCGGTTTGTGCTCGGAACTCTTGATCTTTCGTTCTCACTGGAGCACTTCGTCAATGACGGTCTGATGGTGCTGTTCTTCCTGGTCGTCGGACTCGAGATCAAACGCGAGTTGCTCGTTGGAGAGCTCTCGTCGAGACAGAAAGCCTTGTTACCGATGATAGCCGCTGTCTTCGGAATGGTGGGTCCGGCAGTAACCTATCTCCTCTTCAATGGCGGTACAGATGCCGCCCGTGGCTGGGGTGTGCCTGTGGCTACAGACATTGCGTTTGCCCTCGGCGTATTGGCACTGCTTGGTGACCGTGTACCGAACGGACTGCGCGTGTTTCTGGCTGCCCTGGCCATCGTCGATGACCTCTTGGCCGTCGTTGTGATCGCTGTGTTCTACACGGCAGCACTCAATATTCCGATGCTGCTCCTAGCCGTTGCGATTGTCATTGTTCTCTATGGTGGTAATCGCCTCGGCATACACTCATTGTGGTTCTACGGTATCCTCGGCTTTGCCCTATGGCTGGTCGTCCTGGCCAGTGGTGTGCATGCAACCATCGCGGGTGTGGCTCTGGCCATGTGCATTCCGGCACACTCGCGTCTCGACCGGATTTCGTTCTTTACGCGATCTCGTGACCTCATCGAGCAGATCAGCAAGCGCACCGAAACCGATGAGGACGAAGGCAAACAACTTGATGCCGTCCATGCGCTTGAAGAAATGTGCGAGCACGTGCAGACGCCACTTCACCGTATTGGACGCGGTCTCTCGCGGGTTGTCTCATTCGGCATCATGCCATTGTTTGCACTCGTCAATGCCGGAGTGGTCATCACGCCGGCAATGGTTGACGGGCTGACAAGCCCCGTTGCACTGGGCATAGCGCTTGGACTGTTCATCGGTAAGCAGGCCGGCATCACAGGCTCAGTGTGGCTATCGGTGCGGCTGGGTCTGACGCGCCTTCCAAGTGGTGTCACTATGGCCCAGATGTACGGAGTGTCGCTACTCTGCGGCATTGGTTTTACCATGGCTCTGTTTGTTGCACACCTGGCCTTCATCAGCCCTGAACATCTCGAAATGGCCAAGCTCAGCATTCTCATGGGCTCGACGCTTTCAGCAGTAGTCGGGGCCGTCGTGCTGGGACGTATGCTACCAAAAGCCCCATCACACGCATGATCATCTACCAGGTCGAAGTGACGGTTCCCCGGGACCTTGTCGAGCAGTGGCTCGACTACATGACGTCGCATCATATCGACGACGTCGTCAGCACGGGCATGTTCGTTTCGTCGGAGCTTGTGCGTGTTGTGGACCCTACTTCGGAGGATCACGTCATTTTCCGGGTTCGCTACTCCTGTCAATCTCAGGAGAATCTCACGCGCTATCGCTCGGAGTTCGCCCCGGCCTTGATGGCCGATCACACCCAGATCTTTGGTGAACGCGTCAGCGCCGTGCGCACCGTTACCGAACAGGTCTGGTCAACCATTCGCTAGAATGAACCTTCACGTTATCCCCGCAGGGGGCTTGTTACTCGTGCTCTGGTGAGCGGAGGCGGTAGTCTTCGACGGGAGTTCCGCCGATGAGATGCTCCTGGATGATACGCTCGAGAACCTTTGGTGTGCACGAGTGATACCACACGTTATCGGGATGGACCACGGCGATCGGACCCTTCAGGCACACGCGCAGGCAGTCTGCCTTGGTGCGATACACGCCCCCCGTTTGATCAAGGTTGAGCTCTTTGAGTCGATGCTTTAGGTAGTCCCAGCTTTCGGCTCCCTTTTCCGGTGAACAGCACTTAGCCTTCGTGGGCGTTGCGCACAGAAAGATGTGTCGCGTATGCGTCCCGAGCGCCCGTTCCCCCGCCTTTTTGGCAAGGTGTTGCTTGGTTGTCATGCGGTAGCCTTTGCAAGTGCAAGTGACTCTTCTGCGGACGACCGAAGCATGAACAGATGCAGACGATGCAGAATCGCCGGTCCCTCAGCCTGACGTGATGCACGGATGTGGAACGTAATGGCGATGGCGATACCCTGGGGAGTGACTGCACTGACGGCCACATTTAGCGGCGCATCGTCCATCACATCTGGCGACTCTGTCATATGTGTGCGCAGTTTGCCAACAAACTTCTCGATCGCCTCAAGGGGCGAATCAGCATCAAGCACAATAGATGTCGACATCATGTGCTTTCGCTTAACGCCTATGTTGTCGATCACAGCATCAGCAAGCTTACCATTGGATAGGGTGATCAGACTTCCGGTTGAAGTGACGATCCGCGTGCTACGAAAACCGATCTCCTTCACAACGCCTTCAGCGCCCGGCGTCGAGATCCAGTCGCCCACAACAAATGGTCGGTCCGTAATGATCACCAGCGAACCGAAGAGGTTCTTGACCGTATCCTGCGAGGCAAGGGCCAGCGCCGCACCACCTATCGATAGACCGGTAATGATCGCGGCCACGTTCACGCCAAGGTAGCCCAGTACCCACATACCTCCGATCACGGCAACGAGCACCTTGATCGTTGAGGCGACCAAGGGGGCAAGTGTTTCGGCGATCTCATGGCCATCGGTACGAGTGCGCAGAACATGCAAAACAGCCCGAGTACATACCAGATCGACGAATCGGTACAACGCAATGGTCAGAAATGCCAGTGCAAGCGCATCGAGTAGCGTCGAAACGCGGGCAGAAACCGGATCGGGCAACTGGATCAGACCAAGTAAAAGAGAGTCGGCCTCGGAAACGATCATAAACGCCAGACTGCGTGAGACGGACCGAATCACTCCAGCGTTCGGCTCATCTCGTGTGAACCGGCGAATCGAGCGTTTTAGAAGACTGCCGATGATGCGACGCAGAACCCAGGCAACCACGATGCTCGCAGTGAGCATCGTTATGAGCATGATCCATTGCGTCGTGGTCAGCACCATGGCGTCATCCATCAGGGCTTGTTTAAGCGAGTGAACAGCTCTTTGACATCAGCGATCTTCATCTGCCCCTTATCGCCTTCGCCATGCACACGCACGGCTGCGGCATCATTTTCGATCTCCTTGGATCCAATCACAAGCGCGTATGGAATCTTCTTCTGCTCGCTCTCGGCCACCTTGCGGTTGATCTTTTCATTGCGCAGGTCGCAGTGCACGCGCAGACCCATGGCCTCGAACTCTGCGGCAAGGTCGCTGGCAAATGAATGATGCGCATCGGCGATCGGCAGAATGCTCACCTGCGTCGGTGCGATCCAGAACGGAAAGTTGCCGGCGTAGTGTTCGATGAGAATCGAGATGAATCGCTCCATCGAGCCGAAGGGGGCGCGGTGGATGATCACCGGACGATGCTTGGTGTTGTCAGCGCCGACGTACTCGAGATTGAACCGGTCGGGCATGACGTAGTCGACCTGTACGGTTCCGAGCTGCCACTTGCGTCCGATGGCATCGCGCACGATGAAGTCGATCTTCGGACCATAGAACGCGGCTTCGCCTTCACCGATGAAGTACTCAAGCCCCATCTCATCGGCCACTTCCTTGATCTCGCGCTGTGCACGTTCCCAGTATTCAAGATCGCCGCCATACTTCGCCGCATTATCGTCACGGAACGACAGCCGCGTCGAGACGTCCATATCGAAGGTGCGGAACACATGCTGTGTAAGCTCAACGACGTTCTTGATCTCGTCCTTGAGCTGGTCGTGCGTACAGTAAATGTGCGCATCGTCCTGCGTAAAGCCGCGCACGCGAGAGAGTCCGTTCAACTCGCCTGACTGTTCGTAGCGATAGACCGTTCCGAACTCTGAAAATCGAAGTGGTAGGTCCCGGTATGAACGGGGCTTATTGGCATAGATCTGGTGGTGATGCGGACAGTTCA
>CAYMTW010000089.1:0-5706 GCA_964393485.1 uncultured Melioribacter sp.
AAGAATGCCTGCGCCGAGGTTATCCTCGATGCCATAGAACGCCTGTGATAACCCTCTCCAACATTACCGTCGATTTCGGAACACGCGTCCTGTTCAAGGGCGTGAGCTTTCTCATCAAGCATGGTGACCGTATCGGTCTTGTGGGCCGCAACGGTGCCGGCAAGTCCACCATGCTCAGCATCATCGCCGGAGAGCGTCAGGGCACGTCAGGCGACGTGTCGCGTCAGACCGGCATTCGTGTTGGCTTTCTCTCGCAGGAGCTAACGCTGGACGTAACCAAGACGCTACGCGAGACCGCCATGCAGGCCTTTGAAGAGGTGCTGGCCCTGCATGCCGAGATCGACGAGATCCAGCATCAGCTGGAGACGCGCACCGATTATGAAAGCGACGAGTACATGAAGCTCGTTCAGCGCCTCACCGATGCCAACGACCTTTACGCCCGTCGCGGTGGTATGACCATGCAGGCCGACATTGAGCAGGTGCTCACAGGTCTGGGCTTCGAACGCGAACAGCTCGATAACTCGCTGACGATGTTCTCAGGGGGCTGGCAGATGCGTGCAGAACTCGGACGTCTGCTCCTGCAACGTCCGGACTGTCTGCTGCTTGACGAGCCGACGAACCACCTGGATATCGATTCGGTGCGCTGGCTGGAGGACTTCCTCTCGAACTATGATGGTGCCGTTGTGCTGATCTCGCACGACCGGACGTTTCTGGATAACATCACGAATCGAACCATCGAGATCACAAAGGTTAGGGTCTACGACATCCCCGCCAGCTACTCCGACTACGAGGAGATTCGTGCCGAGCGCATGGAACAGCAGAAGGCTATGGCCGACCGCCAGAACCGCGAACGCGAGAGGATGCAGAAGTGGATCGATAAATTCAAGTACAAAGCATCGCTGGCCTCGCGCGCTCAGTCGCGGATCAAGGCGCTTCAGCGCATGGAAGTGATCGAGGTGGACGATCAGGACACCTCATCGATCCACTTCTCGTTTCCACCGGCGCCGCGTGCCGGACGTGTGGTGGTTGAATGCTCGGGCATTCACAAGAGCTACGGCGACAAGAAGGTCCTGCGCGGCGTGGACTTTGCCCTCGAGCGTGGCGAGAAGATCGCCTTCATCGGCAAAAACGGCGAAGGCAAGACCACGCTGGCCAAGATCATTGCGGGTGTTGAGCCCCCTACCGCCGGCACTGTTCAGATCGGACATGCCACGTCGGTTGGGTATTACGCGCAGCATCAGGCCGACTCCATGGACGGCTTCCAGACGGTCTATGAGATCATGGAGCAAGGGGCTCCTCCGGAAATGCGCTCGCGTCTGCGGACGCTGCTGGGGGCGTTTCTGTTCAAGGGCGATGATATCCATAAGCGCGTCAGCGTGCTCAGTGGTGGCGAAAAATCCCGTCTTGCGCTGGCCCGCCTGCTGCTGCAGCCATACAACCTGCTGATCCTGGACGAGCCGACCAACCACCTGGACATGCTCTCGAAGGAAGTGTTGAAGGAAGCCCTCATGGCCTATGACGGAGCCATGATCGTTGTGTCGCACGACCGTGACTTCCTCGACGGACTCACCGAAAAGATCATCGCCTTCCGGCACGGTACGCTCAAGGAGTATGAGGGCGACGTGGATACGTACCTCAAGCTCCTGGGCGACCCCAGACTGCAGTCAGCTCCGCCCCCTCACGAGATCCCTCTGGGGCACGCCCCCGCCGCCCAGCCGGCCAAGTCTGCCGCCCAGATCCGCGAGGAGCAGAAGGCCCTGGAGAAGGAGAAGCGCAAGGCCGAGCGCCGCATCGGAGAGATCGAAAAGCAGATCGGCGTGCAGGAAAAGACCATTGCCGAATTGGAGGTCACCCTTGCCGACCCCGATCTTTACAAGGATCCTGTGAAGCAGCATAAGAGCATCAACACCTACGAGACTGCAAAGCGTGTTCTTGCGTCGCTGATGGACGAGTGGAGTACACTCATGGAAGTTGTTTCAGCAGAATCGTAGGAGACCCTCATGACCCGGCACTTCGTCACAGCAATCGCCCTTGCCGTTCTGGTAAGCCCCTTTGCAGCATTGGCGCAGCCAGCTCCGCCGCCGCAAGCGCCCCGAACCATCACCGTTACGGGTGAGGCCGAGATGACGATGAGTCCGGACCGCGCCATGGTAACGATCGGCGTGGAGACATGGGGCAAGAACATCATGTCGATCAAGGCCGATAACGGCAAACGGGTAAAGTCCATTCTTGATGCCGTTAAGGGGCTTGGCATTCCCGCCAAAGACATCATGACGCGCGATCTGTCGATCCAGCCCGAGTACACGTGGAAGGATGACCGTCGGGAGTTCATCCGCTACCGTATGCGCAACGTTGTGGTCATTACCGTCAACGATCTTGCCAAGGTCGAAGACGTTGTCAACGCCGGCGTGAACGAGTCGAGCAACGTCCTCGAGGGAGTGACCTTCTCCGCAAAGGATGCGAGCCGACTCCACGACTCGCTGCAGATCCAGGCGGCCCGCAACGCCCGCGCTAAGGCCGTTGCTTTAGCCGACGCTGTTGGAGCAAAGGTAGGTGATGCACTTACAATCACCGAAGCACAGACCATCGAGCCTCGGCCAATGTATGCCATGAGAGCAATGGCAATGGCAAGCGATCAAGCCCCCTCAACTCCCGTCGAATCAGGTCAGCTGACGCTCAAATCAACCATCAACATCGTGTTCGAACTGAGATGATCAACGGCAAGCGGATCGTGGTGGTCATGCCGGCCTACAATGCCGAGAAGACCCTGGAAATGACCTATCGGGAGATCCCGATGGACATCGTCGACGAAGTCATCCTTGTAGATGACCACTCCCGTGACAACACAACGCAGCTGGCTCACGACCTGGGCATTGACCACGTGATACGGCATGATGTAAACCGTGGCTACGGCGGTAACCAGAAGACGTGCTATGCCAAGGCCCTCGAATGCGGCGCGGACGTTGTGATCATGGTCCACCCGGACTACCAATACACACCCCTTCTCATCCCCGTCATGGCGTGGATGATCGCCAATGACGTCTATCCGGTGGTGCTTGCCTCGCGTATTCTCGGAAACGGGGCTCGCAAGGGCGGTATGCCGCTGTATAAATACATCGCTAACCGGGCGCTAACCTTCATCCAGAACATGCTGGTGAGTCAGAAGCTCTCCGAGTACCACACGGGATACCGTGCGTTTTCGCGTGAGGTGCTTGATCGAATCAACCTCGAGGCCAACAGCGACGACTTTGTGTTCGACAACCAGATGCTGTCGCAGATCATCATGGCCGACTTCCCCATCGGCGAGGTGACGTGTCCGACGAAGTACTTCGACGATGCCTCGTCGATCAACTTCCGCCGCAGCACCATTTACGGCTTCGGAGTACTGTTTACCAGCCTTCAGCACCGCCTGCACAAATGGGGCCTGGTGAAGAACACCCGCTACTCATGAGTCTCGAATCATGTGCGTAATTTCCGCCCATGATTCTGACAGATGCCGAAATCCTGGCCTGCATGGAGGCCGGAACGATCAAGATCGAGCCGTTCGATAGCTCGTGCTTAGGGTCCAACTCGTACGACGTGCACCTTGGGCGTATGCTCGGGGAGTACGTCAACCGTGAGCTCGACGCAAAGCGTCACAACATAATCGAGCTCTATCCGATCCCGGATGAAGGCATCGTGCTGGTGCCGGAAAAGTTCTACCTGGGCGTTACGGAAGAGTACACCGAGACACATGCCCATGTGCCGTTTCTCGAGGGCAAGTCAAGCGTCGGACGTCTTGGCATTGACATTCATGCCACGGCCGGTAAAGGCGACATCGGCTTCTGCAACTTCTGGACGCTCGAGATCAGCGTCAAGCAGCCTGTGCGCGTCTATGCCGGCATGCCGATCGGTCAGCTTATTTACTTCATGGTCGAAGGCACCGTCATCAACCCGTATAACAGCAAACCATCGGCGAAGTACAATGCCAAGGTTCAGGCTCCTGTTGAGTCCATGATGTGGAAGAACTTCCCCGAAGATGAACGCAAAGGATAACCTCTCTATGTGGAAGCTGTTGTTCATTGCTGTTCTCACCATCACGCTTCTTTCCTGCGAAGAGGAAGAAGGGGGCTCTGTGAGCGGATTCAATGAGCAGGAGATCCTCGAACTGCGTCAGGCCAAGGACGAAGCATTTCGATCAAGCACCACAAGCCCCTTGTCGGAAGAGAAACGCGCATCGTTCACCGGACTGCGCTACTTCGACCCGGATGAGAGCTTCGTCGTTGACGCCACTTTTGCACCCACATCCACCGGCGAAACCATCATCATGCAAACGTCCACGGACGAGATGCGCAAGGCCGTGCGCGCCGGGTGGTTCAGCTTTACCCTCAAGGGCGGTACGCACCGCCTTGCGGCCTACACCTTTGCCGGCAACGAGGGCGCGTCATTCTTTGTGCCATTCACCGACAAGACCACCGGACGTGAGACCTATTCTGCCGGACGGTATCTGGACATCCCCAAGGTTGACGGCAGCGAGTATGTGATCGACTTTAACGAAGCGTATAACCCATACTGCGCCTATAGCGACCGGTTCTCCTGTCCGCTTGTTCCCAAGGAGAACAACCTGGACGTAGCCATCCGTGCCGGGGAGAAGAAGTGAGGATACTGTTTCTCATTTTTCTCGTAGCTCTTTCTCTTCCGTCGTGCCTCTTCGTCAAGGCCCCCGATGAGAAGTTCGACGTGCAGAATGTGGCACTCAGTCCGCAGCCCGAGATTCCAATGAGCGACGACCTCGTGCGCACACGCGCTGGTGATCTCATTGCCCTGCTGCCGCGGTCATGGGTCTTTCTCGATACCAAAAACGAGGCGTCTGCCGAGATCGTCTCCGTGGCTGTGAATCCTGACTACACGCTGTCAATGATCGTGTCATCTATTCCCGGTGCAGAGTCATCGAAAGAGTCTATCGAGTCGGACGGCCTGCTTGGCCTTGCACGGGCCACGTTCCAAAAGCACGTCCGCAAGACCGGAGGTCAGGCCAAGCTCGTCGGATCATACCGCATCGCACAGCTTGGGGCCCGTCGGTTTGCAGCGTTCGACTTCAGCACCAACGGTGGAAGTCTGCGCACGCGCTGTGCCGTATGCGTGTCCTCGCTCGGCAACAGCTACGAGATCGCCCTGGCGCCCCTTACCGTTACCGGAAAGGACGTACCCGACCCGCTCGAGCAGGAACGTGTTTTCCGCTCCATCCTCGCCACTGTCCAGTACTGACCATGGAACTGTCACCCGAAACGGAAGCCGTCATAAACTTTCTTAACGACTCCGTGGAAGGGGGCCTGCGCAAACGCAATGATGTAGCCATCATTCTCGAGCTTGCCATGCGGGCGGATAACTCCGAGACGTTTAACGCTATCACACTCACTGGTACCGGCGCCTGGAAAGTCTATGGCACCCTGCGTCGCGTCCGGCCGGGCGATGAAGGCTATCGCCTCCTCGAAGAAGAGTTCGCCCGTCAGCTCAACGCCCTGCGCGAAAACATCGCCCTTCTCATGACCGATGCCAGCGACGACACCCTACGTCGCTTTGATGACGTCTATTTCGGCATGTCCCAGGGCGTCATGCGCAACCTTGTAGACCTCTCGCATGATCTGGCGAAGATCAAGGAGATGCAGAGGTAGGTTTTAGGTTTTAGGTTTTAGGTTTTAGGTTTTAGGTTTTAGGTTTTAGGTT
>CAYMTW010000090.1:0-5118 GCA_964393485.1 uncultured Melioribacter sp.
GGTCATATCGATCTCATCGATCGGCTCACGTTCTTTCAGGGGGCTGCCAGCGGCGCCACCCGCAAGTTCAACTTCGACTTCTATGCAAAGTCCTTCGGTATCGCCTCCCCCAAAGCCGCCGGCGTCGATGGCTCCAAGGTCGGCGATCTCTTCCAGGCTGGCGAGCACGCCTCCATTGCCGAATACTGCCTGCGCGACGTGGCATCTACATGGGACCTGTTCAAAGCGTGGGAAGCCGTGCTGAGGTTTTAGGCTTCCGGCACATGCTTCTCCGTGCGCAGCACATAGATGTACTGGCCGAGTTCGGCCGAGAGCAGGAAGATGAAGGCCGAGTAGTAGAGCCACAGCGCAAACGAGGCCAGGGCCACGTAGCCGCCGTAGAACTTGCTGAAATTGGCAGCACTGTTGACGTACCATGAAAAGCCAATGCGGGCAAGTTCCCACAGTGCAACGGCAAAGCCGGTACTCATCAGCACAATGGGCCAGGGCAGCCGCTTGTTCGGTACGAGTTTATACAGGGCAAGGAACAGGGCAAACGTGGAGACAAGAGATGCGGCCTGAACGGTGAAGCCAAAGACAATTCCGGTGTTGTCAACTAGAGTGGCGCTGCGCACATACTGTTCAACGAGCGTGAGCAGGGGGCTGAGTAGCGTCACAAGAAGGATCATCACCACGGTGACGATCGTAAAGGCCATGTCCTTGAGCTTGTAGAGTACAAAGAACTTCGGCGTAGGAATATGAAAGATCGCATTGAGCCCCGTTCGCAGAGAGCTGAACAAAGCGCTGGAAAGCCAAAGCAAAGCAATGCCGGCGATCCATCCGGCAACTGAGCTGTAGTTGAAGATCGTGCCTAGCTCGGAGATGACTCCAGCGATGAGCGATGAGGCCTGCGTATTACGCGGAAAGAACTGTTCAAGGGCAGCTTCGACAGTGTCCTTGGTCTTCTCGACATCCAACAGACCGCTCACAAGGGACACGATAAGCACCAGCAGCGGGATCGTGCAGAGCAGCAGATTGAAGGCAATGCCCGATGAGAGCAGGAAAATGTGTCGTCGGTCGGTGATGTCGGCAAAGTCGTAGATCAACTTCCACGCGTTCGTTAGCCAGGCCCACGGCCGTCTTCGTTCATCCTTCATGGTTCAAAACTACGTCAGCCCCCTAGTTTTGCCTGATGCACAGCAGGAATCATCGCAGGTCATTGCATGGTCTGGCACTTTCGGTCATGATGATGGCGTCGCTCTCGGGGTGTGCGATGAAGGTAGCACCCACGGGTGGACCCCGCGACACGACGCCGGCAGAGGTCATGTCAGTAGAACCGCCGTCAGGCAAGACGTCCTTCGCCGGACGCAGCGTGACGTTTGCCTTCGATGACTACGTGGATCGCTCGATCCGTAATGCGATCACCATTCTGCCGGCGCTGCGCTTCTCAGTATCCTATTCAGGCGACGAGATCAGGGTGGATTTCAAGGAGCCCCTTGTCGCTAACACCACGTACACGATCACACTTGGTACGGACTGGACCGATGTGCGCGGTAACAAGCCGATGTCGGCCTTTACGACAGTGTTTTCCACCGGACCCGTCATTGATACGGGTCAGATCACGGGGCTGGTCTCGGCTACCTCACTCACGAGCGTATCGGTGTTCTGCTACCCATACGAACTTGGCTTCGATATGGCGTTCACACCATGGAACACACGTCCACGCTACCTGCTGCCAACGGGACAAAGCGGAAAATTCGCGATCAAGGGGCTCGCCCACGGACGCTACCGCCTGTTGGCAGTGCGCGACGAGAACCGCAACGGTATGATCGATGCACGTGAAGACTTTGCCGTGGCTCCGTCGGATATCACCGTCGACACGTCCGCAGCACCATTCATCAATCTGCGGATGGGCTCGTTTATCGACCTTGATTCTCCGGAGCTGAGCCGCGTGCGGTCAACAACGTCCCAGCTTCTCATAACACAGTTTACCGAGCAGGCCTTCCCCGTGAGCACCTGGGAAGATGCCCTCGAAGTCCGCTCAGCAGAAGGTCGAACCATCCCGGTGCGCGCCGTCTGGAACGACCCGACGCAACGTGACCGGTACGTTGTGCGCCTTGGTCAGCCCCTCGACACCAGCCAGACAACGCTGACGCTCAAGGGAGCCTCACTTCGCGACTCTGCCGGCAACCGTTCGGTGGACACGTCTGTTCGGATGACATTTCGCGGATCTGCCCTGCCGGACACCGCAACGCTTCGCATCGTGCGGGTGGAGCCCCATGACAGCACCAAAGGCGTGCAGCGTCTACAGCCGCTGCGCATCACTTTCTCGGATGCCGTCGATACCAACGCGGCACAGATCTCCATCGAGCATCGCTCTCCGCAAGGGGCGGTGCAGGTCCGCACTCGCTGGACCTCACCGGTGGAGCTCGTCATAGAGCCGCAGGATGCACGTCAGCTTTCAACGTGGTACACAACCATGGTCAACTTCGCTGACGTCCAGTCGGTGATCGGTCGTGTTCTGACCGATACGTCGACGCGCCACGCCATGCTCGTGCAGGACCGTCCAAGCGACCCGGGTTCGATGACCGGAACGTTCCAGCCTTCACCCGAGATGGTCTCTGCAAAGCCCCTTCTCATCCGCGTTATCGCTGCCGACGGCACCATCGCCGCAACCTTCCAGCCAGAGAACGACGGAACGTTCCGGCTTGACGCGATCGCCCCGGGCGATTACACGCTTGACGTTTACAATGACCGCAATCGCAATGGACGGTATGAGCACGGCTCGGTGCGCCCCTTCTTGTTTGGAGAGCCCTGGTGGCCTCTGCCAACCAAGATCTCCATCCGGCCTCGATGGATGCTGGAGAACGTTCGTATTGCTCCGTAATCAGCACTCTTCCTATGACTATCGTTGACGATCAGCTGCCTATCGTGGCCCGAGTATTGGGTCAGGTATCGGACGTACTGTGCGTTGATGGACGTGCGATCGATCGCGACCTGCTCCTGCGCACCGGCGCCACAGCCATCATCATCCGCACCGTCACACATGTCAGCGAAGAGCTTCTCGCCGGCACATTCGTGCGGTTTGTGGCCAGTGCTTCCGCTGGGTTCGATCATATCAACGAAGCCGTGCGTTGTGGCCGCGGCATGACCGTAGTGCATGCGCCCGGATGCAATGCACAGGCGGTAAGTGAGTACGTAATGACGTGGCTCTCGCACTTCGCCATTCCGTCAGGTTCCACTCTTGGCGTGATTGGCTTTGGTAATGTTGGCTCACTCGTTGCGCGCCTTGCGCTTGCGTCCGACCTGCGCGTTGTGGTCAATGATCCGCCCCTTGCCGACATGGGATACGTCTTTCCTGACGCGGTCACGCCGATGGATCTCGAATCTCTGTTGCAATGCAGTGACGTCGTTACTCTGCACGTACCCTATTCCGAGTCAGGAGTACATCCAACAAAGGGGCTGATCACAGCACACCGACTCGGGCTCATGCGGGACGGGGCAACGATCTTTAACACCTCTCGTGGGGGCATTGTTGATGAGACAGTGCTTGTACAGAAGGTTTCGGCCGAACGTCTGCGTGCCGTGCTTGATGTCTTTACCGGCGAACCCGATGTGAACGCTGACGTGATCCGCAGCATCCCCTACTGCACACCGCACGTCGCCGGATACAGCGAGCCGGCCAAGGTGCGTGCCTCGCGGATGGTGCTCAAAGCCTACCGTCAGTGGTCGGGAATAGAATTTGACGTCCCCGAACAGCATGAGCTCATGACACTGCGTCGGAGCGCGGAAGCCGACACAGCGCTGATCGTTGATCATCCATTTCGTGATCAGTGGCTCGCCAATCCTTCCTCCACCACATTCGCCGTCTGTCGTAGATTGACGCCCCTCAGGGGAGAATACCTGCGTCCACCAACATGGGAAGTACTGAATGTCCTTCGTGATTGAAGAAGTCATCTTTGATGCCATCACCATCCTGCGATCGCCCATCCACGCTGATCATCGAGGGTACTTTGAAGAGATGTACCGGGCCGATGCGTTCATCCGCAATGGAATTCCGACCGACTTCATGCAGGACAACCACTCGCGCTCACGTTACGGGGTAATCCGCGGCATGCATGCCCAGCACACAGCACCCATGGGCAAGCTCGTACATGTGGTCAGGGGGCAGATCCAGCTCGTAGAGATTGACCTGCGGAAGAGCTCGCCAACCTTTGGCCAGCACGTCAGCATCGATGTGTCCGACGTCAATGGACGCACCGTATGGATTCCGCCGGGATTCGCCAACGGCTTTGCCGTTCTTAGCGACGAGGCCGATGTGCATTACAAATGCACAGCCATTTACAATCCGCAGGGCGAGTTTGGCATCAACCCGCTCGACGTCGGACTTGGCATCCGATGGCTGGTCGATGATCCGGTACTCAGCGATAAGGACCGCGCAGCGATGACGTTTGCTCAGTATGCTGAAGATCCGAAGTTCTGATAGCCCACAAGCGGGCCGGCCTACTTCAGTAGCTCCAGCGCATCGTTCTTCCGCTCCTTATCGCCGGGCTCCTTTTGCGTAAGTCCCGCGATCTTCCGGGCAATCACCATACCCTCTTCTTCACGGTCCATAGCGATCAGCACGCGCGCATACTCAAGCTCGAACATGATGAACTCCGGACGCAGTTCACGGGCTTTCTTCAGGTGCTCGTAGGCCTCTTCGATATTGCCCCATGCCAGACCCAGCGGGTAACGCACCAGCTTCGGCTTCTTCGTCAGGTTCAGATGCGCACGGCCAAGGATGTAATGCGCCGAGGCAAGACGCTGTGTGGTTTCGTTATTCAGCTTGATGGCTGACCACGCATCATCACGGACCTTGTTCACAACTCCACCTACGGAGAAGATGCCCTTGAACAGGGCCACCTTGCCGTTCGCAGCGGCTCTGTAAACGTAACCGGACATCCCCTTGCCGTTCACAGCGAGAGCCTTATCGGCAAACTCGACACCCTTGGAGTAGAAAGGCAGCTTGTTGTCTTCCACTTTCTCCTGATCACCGAGGATGATGTTCAGCCGCGCCATACGATAGAGCACATCGTATGAGGAAGGGGCTTCCTTGTAGGCCTGTTCAATGGACTGCCGAGCCCCCTTCACGTCAAG
>CAYMTW010000091.1:0-5104 GCA_964393485.1 uncultured Melioribacter sp.
ATTTTCCCCCTTGCCAGCACCGCGATTCTGCACAATCACAAGGAGGTTGCCTTGGCACTGAAACAGTACTCCGGAGCGTGGGATGCGCAGCATGCTGCGCATTTAGTGCGCCGTGCAATGTTCGGCTCCACGCCGGCCGATGTGAAGACGGCTCTTGATAAGGGGCTTACCGCAGCGGTCGATTCCCTACTGGGATCCACACCTGCACCGGCTGAGCCGATCGCTTACCTGAAGACAGGCGCCGTAGCCGAAGGCGATCCCTGGGCGTCATCTACCTATGATTCCGGCGCCGAGAACGTTCGACTTGCATTCTTGCAGTCGTGGTGGATCAACCTGATGACGCAGCAGGTATTCTCGGTACGCGAGAAGATGATGCTGTTCTGGTCGAACTACTTCTCGACCGGACAACAGGCGGTGAAGGATGCCCGCTACATCTTCAAGCAGAACGCCATGCTGCGCAGCAACGCCTACGGAAGCGTTAAGGATCTTGTGCGCGAGGTTACGCTCGACCCCGCCATGCTCCGCTATCTGAGCGGCAACACGAACACTAAGCAGTCGCCCAACGAGAACTACGGCCGAGAGGTGCAGGAGCTTTTCTCCATCGGAAAGGGTCCGGAGGTTGCACCCGGTGACTACGTCAATTACACCGAGGCCGACGTCAAGGCTGCGGCCCGGATCTTTACGGGCTGGACCGATGTGCAGAGCGGTATGACGGCAAAGTTCAATGCTGCAAATCACGATGCCGGCGCAAAGACCTTTTCGGCACGATACGGCGGCAAGACGATCGCCGGACGTAGCACCGAGGCCGGTGCTCGGCAGGAGATCGACGAGTTTCTCGACATGGTGTTTGGTCAGCCAGCAACG
The DNA here is from genome assembly GCA_964393485.1 of uncultured Melioribacter sp. Classification (GTDB taxonomy): domain Bacteria; phylum Bacteroidota; class Ignavibacteria; order Kapaibacteriales; family Kapaibacteriaceae; genus UBA10438. The sequence continues at coordinate 865 of CAYMTW010000091.1, forward strand.
GCGCTGACGATCGTCCGCAAGCTCTACCGCTGGTTTGTCGATTACGTTATCACCGCCGAGATCGAACGGGATGTGATCGAGCCCCTTGCACAAACACTGCGCGCCAACGACTACCGCGTTGCGCCGGTGCTGCGGGAGTTGTTTCTCAGCGAGCACTTCTACGACAACGAGCGCATCGGCTGTCTGATCAAAACACCGGCCGATCTGGTTATCGGCACGATTCGGATGTTCCATCCGGCAGACCTCTACCCCGATGACCAGAAGAAGCTGCACTGGGCATATCGGACTATCCGCCGCACAATGGCAACGATGCAGATGGATCTGTTCACGCCACCGAACGTTGCCGGATGGCCGCCCTACTATCAGGAGCCGTCCTATCATGAGATGTGGATCAACTCCGATACCTTGCAGAAGCGCGTGCGGTTCACCAACGAACTTGCAAAGGATGGCTTGCAGCTGGACGAGTCGTACGACAAGTCGTACCTCGATCCATTCATCATCAAGGAATGGGTAGCCGAGCCGTACGACCATGAAATCCTCGTGGACACGCTTACAAAGCTGCTCTTCCCCGTTGACATTCTCCCCGAGCAGCGTCAGGCGCTGATCGACATCGTCCTAGCCGGTCAACCCGCCAGCGCATGGGTCTCGGCATGGACAGCCTATGCCACCACTCCCGATGATGAGGCCAAGCGCGCCGTGGTCGAAACACGTCTGCGCAGTCTTCTCAAGTACATGCTCGCCATGGCCGAGTATCAAGTTTGCTAACGGAGGCATCCATGAAACGTCGTTCCTTTCTTCGTACGGGTGCCGGCCTTGCAACGCTACCGGTGGTGCTTGATGGACTTCACGTCTCGGCATACGCCCGCTCGCCCCTTCTCGAAGCACTTGACGCTGCACCGTGTCAGGACCGTGTCCTTGTTCTGATTCAGATGGCAGGGGGCAATGATGGACTCAACACCGTCATCCCGCTGGACCAGTATGGACTGTACAAGAACGCCCGCGCCAACATTGCCATTGAGGAAGCAAAAGCACTCAAGCTCACCGACGCGGTTGGACTCCACCCGCAGATGGGGCTGATGTCGCAGATGTACACCAACGGCATGATGCGCGTTGTCCAGGCCGTTGGCTATCCGGTGCCGAACTACTCGCACTTCCGCTCAACGGACATCTGGCTCTCGGCCTCCGATGCCGAGCAGGTTATCAGCACCGGCTGGATGGGACGCTATCTCGAACAGGCCTACCCGGGTTTCCCGTCGGGCTACCCGAATGCCAGCATGCCAGATCCTCTGGCCATTCAGATCGGCACCGTGATCTCCCCCGGCCTGGAGGGCACCAATGCCAACATGGGCATGGCATTCACTGACCCGACAACGTACTTCAACATCACCAACCAAAACACACCGGTGAGTGTTGGACGTCGCGCTGGCTCCGAGCTGCGCTACATCCGCGACGTGGGTCAGCAGATCGAGAAGTTTGCCAACCCCGTCAAGGCCGCCGCCGCCAAGGCCAAGAACAAGTCCGGCAAGTACCCTGCCGTGCGCACCAATCCGCTGGCAGATCAGCTGAAGATCGTGGCGCAGCTCATCGCCGGTGGACTCAAGACCAAGATCTACATCGTCACCCATACCGGCTTCGACACGCACTCGTATCAGACGACAGGGGGCGCCGGGAGCCCCGTTCCTCACGGTACTCTGCTTGAGCAAATGAGCGTAGCCATTGATGCGTTCCAGGATGACCTGAAGCTGCTCGGTGTGCAGGACCGCGTGTTGGGTATGACGTTCTCCGAGTTCGGACGTCGGATTGCCTCGAATGCCTCCGGTGGAACGGATCACGGTGCCGCAGCGCCAATCTTCCTCTTCGGCACCAGCGTTAAGAAGGGTGTGCTGGGTCAGAACCCAACGATCCCTGCCAAGCCGACGACCGAAGACAACATCCCGATGCAATACGACTTCCGCAGCGTTTATTCCACGATCCTGCAGAAGTGGTTCTGCGTGGATGCGGCAACAACGAAGGACCTTCTCTTCCGTGACTTCGGCACGCTCGACATGCTCACGACCGGAGCAACGACATCCGTCATCGACGATCTGGCTGACATGGGGCTTGCCCTGCAGCTCGGACCGAACCCGGCCCACTCGTTTGTGAACGTCGCCTTTGCTGCCCCTGCGGGAGAGGTCAGCCTCTCACTCTTCGATGGCACGGGTCAGCAGATCGTGTCGCACGTTGCCAACCACTCAAACGGCACGGCTACGCTCGCACTCGATGTGTCAGCAATTCCGCCGGGTCAGTACTACGTCCGCCTCGGCTATGCCGGCGCCGCTGTCGTGAAGCCGGTTGTTGTGATGCGATGAGGGATGCCGAATAATTACGGGTTGACGGAATTACGGGTTGAAGGAATTACAGGCATCTGTCATTCGTCATTCGTCACTGGTCACTCGTCAATAATCGTTTGGGCGACCACGTAGGGTCGCCCCTACTCGTCACTGGTCACTGGTCAATAATCATTTGGGCGACCACGTAGGGTCGCCCCTACTCGTCACTGGTCACTCGTCAATAATCATTTGGGCGACCACGTAGGGTCGCCCCTACTCGTCACTGGTCACTCGTCAAATATCATTTGGGCGACCACGTAGGGTCGCCCCTACTCGTCATTGGTCATTCGTCATTCGTCTTTCGCAACGACCTGGCAGATTGCCGCAATGATCGCGCAGACGGGCGCATGGATCTCGTGGGGCCAGGGGAAGAGTTCGGATAGCATCATCAGGGTTATGGCAAGTCCGGAGGCGATTTCTAGGAGGCCCTTCTGACGTCCGGAGCGGACGCGAAGGAAGTTCATTGCCATGAGGACGCTGAGGCCGGCATTGATTGCCAGGAAGAGCAGTGACAGCGATAAGTGCAGGATAATCTGTGCCGAAACAAAATACTCTGCCAACTCACGGTCCACCATGCGAAGGCCGGATAGTCCAATGATGAAGAGTCCACATGCAAGAAAGACGCCCTGCGCTGCTTTGGCCCGATTCGCACCGAAGAATCGACTAGCCAGGTAACAGGCATACACGCTTGCAACGCCAACGCTTGAAAGGATCCTCTCAAGGGGGCGAGCCGTGAATGAATCACTCGCAGATAGTGCAAGCTGCACAAGTGCGGCAACGAGCGTAGCACCGACGAATGCACGCAACCACGGATCGATTCTTGGTGTTGACGTTAGCATGCGCCACACGCCCCTTTCTCAACTGCTGATGAAGATTCTACCTGAACAGTAACGTGCGAGAGTTTGAAATGCTTCTGCATCGCTGCACGCACGGTTGCTACGACATCGTCCGTTGAAGTGTCGCTCACTACATGAAGCGATGCCGAGTTCTCGTTCATTCCAAGCTGCCATATATGCACGTCGTGCACATCGATGATGCCGGGAAGTGCGGCAACGATCTCTCTCACCTTCACGGGCGATATCTCCGAGGGGGCTGACTCCATCAGGATGATGCTTGAGTCGCGGATAACTCGCACGGCTCCGCGCGTGATCATCAGGGCAATGGCAATGGAGATGAGCGGGTCGATAAGATCCCAGCCCGTAAGCTCGATAATGATGGCGGCGATGATGACGCCAAGACTTGACAGCAGATCGGTGATGACGTGCAGATACGCACTGCGCGTGGTGATATGCTCGGACCGATGCAGGTAGAAGGCGCTGATGGCGTTGGCGATAAAACCGACAATGGCCACATAGAGCATCAGATCCGAGTCGACGTGACTGTGCCCATCGCCCAGCATGCGGCGCACGGCCTCGATCACAATGTAAATACAGATACCAATGAGCAGAAAGCCGTTCGTGAGTGCGGCAAGGATCTCGATGCGCCTCAGACCGAACGTGTAGCGCGCGTCGTGCTCCGTACGCGCCTTAGCCGCAAAGCGCAGACCGAAAAACGCGATCAGCAGCGAGGCAAGGTCAACAAGAACATGTCCTGCATCGGACAGTAGCGCCAGACTTCCGGAGAGGAAGCCCCCTATCACTTGGGCAAAGAAGACAACAGACGTAAGGACAACTGCTATCCGTAAGGGGCGGATGTCCGCGTGCTCGTGACCATGGTGGTGATGCCCATGATGGTCGTGATGATGATGCCCGTGCCCGTGATGGTGACCCGACATTACCGCACTCCAAGAATCGCGATGATCTTCTCGGCATACAGGATGATGAAGACCACCGGAGCAGCAAAGAGCATGGAGTCGAAGCGATCAAAGAGTC
>CAYMTW010000092.1:0-5087 GCA_964393485.1 uncultured Melioribacter sp.
GAAGCGAGAATCGAGTGAGGTACGGGGTACGGGGTACGGGGTACGGGACTTTCGCACTTCCAGAATCCGATCGCGGCTGCGCAGGCTTGAGATTCGAATAACTATTTCTTGCTGTTGTTTGTACCCCGTACCCTGTAGCTAGTACCCGATTTCTTCATAGTTTCGCGGTCTTTGCCGCAACAGGCCTCCGGTTCGCTATCTGTGATGCCGGTTGTGAGCAGAGCAACCACGTACAATAACCACACAACATCGGTACACTGCTATGGCAGACCTGTCGAAAGTTCGGAACATCGGGATCTCGGCGCACATTGACTCCGGGAAGACCACGCTCTCTGAGCGTATCCTTTTTTACACTGGCAAGATCCACGCCATCCACGAAGTCCGCGGCAAGGACGGCGTTGGCGCCAAGATGGACTCGATGGACCTTGAGCGCGAGAAGGGCATTACCATCCAGTCGGCCGCCACGTATTGTTCATGGGGCGACTACAACATCAACCTGATCGATACCCCGGGCCACGTGGACTTCACCGTTGAGGTGGAGCGTGCCCTTCGAGTACTCGACGGTGCTGTGCTGGTGCTGTGTTCCGTGGCAGGCGTGCAGTCGCAGTCCATCACGGTGGACCGGCAGATGCGCCGCTATAACGTTCCGCGCGTGGCCTTCATCAACAAGTGCGACCGTTCGGGTGCCAACCCTGATCGTGTGGCCGCGCAGTTGCAGGAAAAGCTGGCTCACACACCGGCATTTGTGACGTATCCGATCGGACTTGAGGACAAGCTCGAGGGCGTGATCGACCTCGTGAACATGGAAGCCCAGTACTTCGATGGCGAGGGTGGAAGCGACGTGCGCAAGGCGCCGATCCCTGCTGAAATGATGGAAAAGGCCAACGAACTGCGTCACAAGCTCATTGAGACTGCGGCTGATTTTGACGACATGCTCATGGAGAAGTTCCTGGGTGACGAGCCAGTTGGTGCCGACGAGCTCAACCGTGCCATCCGCGCTGGAACGCTCTCGATGAAGATGACACCAGTGTTCTGCGGTTCGGCCTACAAGAACAAGGGCGTTCAAACGCTGCTTGACGGTGTGGGCACGTTCCTACCGTCGCCTACGGACATCAAGAACGAAGCTCTGGATCAGGATAACAACGAACAGAAGATCGTTCTCGACAGCGATCCTGCTAAGCCCCTTGTCATGTTGGCGTTTAAGCTCGAAGATGGACGCTATGGTCAGTTGACGTACATGCGGATCTACCAGGGAACGATCAAGAAGGGCGACTCGATTATCAATATTGCCAACGGCAAGAAGGTCAAGGTTCCGCGCCTGGTTCGTATGCACTCCAACGACATGCATGAAATCGACGAATCCTCAGCGGGTGACATCGTAGCAATGTTCGGTGTGGACTGCGCATCGGGAGATACGTTTACGGATGGCAACGTCCGTTACACGATGACATCGATGTTCGTGCCAGATCCGGTGATCGAACTTGCTGTTTCGCCGAAGGACAAGGCCGGCCAGGTGAACTTCTCCAAGGCTCTGAACCGTTTCACAAAGGAAGATCCAACCTTCCGCGTGATGCGTGATGAGGAGTCTGGTGAAACCATCATCAAGGGCATGGGCGAGTTGCACCTTGACATCTACATCGAACGTATCAAGCGCGAATACAACACGGAGGTGATTGTCGGCCGTCCGAAGGTGGCCTTCCGCGAGACGATCACGCAGCGTTCCGAGTTCAACTATACGCACAAGAAGCAAACCGGTGGTTCGGGTCAATTTGGTCGGGTAGGGGGCTTTATCGAGCCACTCCCATCGGATGCCATCGAGAACTATGAATTTGTCGATGATATCGTTGGTGGTGTTATTCCACGTGAGTATATCCCAGCCTGCGACAAGGGGTTCCGCGAGTCGATCAACGAAGGTTCGCTTATTGGTCAGCCGGTTGTGCGCGTTCGTGTGACCATTAATGACGGTGCCACGCACGCTGTTGACTCATCTGAAATGGCCTTCAAGACCGCATCTATCATGGCCTTCCGCGAAGCGTACATGTCGGCAAAGCCAACGATCCTCGAGCCGATCATGAAGCTTGAGGTCTCGGTTCCAGAAGAGTTTCAGGGTACAGTTATCGGACAGATCAACCAGCGCCGCGGTGTGATCATGGGTACCGACTCAGACGCCGGATATGTGACCGTTGATTCTGAGGTACCACTGTCAGAAATGTTCGGGTATTCCACGGACTTGCGTTCGGTAACGCAAGGAAAGGGCGAATTCTCGATGGAATTCAAGAAGTACCAACCTGTTCCTCGGAACATTCAGGACGAAATGGTCAAGGAGCACCAGAAGAAGCGCGCAGAAGGTAAGTAAGCTTCTTTTTTGGTAAATCCCTCCCAGCCCCCTAAGTTTGTCGGCTCTATCGGCGTCCGGCTTTGCCGGGCGCCTTCATCTGTCTGAAACACAACCCCCAAATTTCCGGCACACAGCAATGCCAACGATCAGTCAACTTGTCCGTAACGGACGTCTTGCCATCACGGAGAAGAGCAAGTCTCCGGCGCTTCAGGCCTGTCCTCAGAAGCGCGGCGTCTGCACACGTGTTTACACAACCACACCGAAGAAGCCGAACTCGGCTCTTCGCAAGGTTGCCCGTGTGCGTCTTTCTAATGGCATCGAGGTAACGGCCTACATCCCTGGAGAGGGCCACAACCTGCAGGAGCACTCGATCGTGCTGATCCGTGGTGGTCGTGTGAAGGACCTGCCCGGTGTGCGCTACCACATCATTCGTGGTTCGGCTGACACCCAGGGCGTAGCAAATCGTAAGCAAGCTCGTTCAAAGTATGGCGCCAAGAAGCCAAAGCCGGGAGCACCAGCTGCACCGGCCAAGAAGAAGTAAGGAGAATACATGCGCAAGAAGCGTGCTGAAAAGCGGCGGACAATGCCGGACCCACGATTCAACGACGTGATGGTCGCCAAGTTTGTCAACAACATCATGCTCCAGGGCAAGAAGAACGTAGCGCGTCAACTCGTGTATGAAGCTCTCGATATCGTGGGCAAGAAGACAGAGCAGGACCCGCTTGACGTTTTCCGCAAGGCCGTTCTGAACGCCTCACCGGCGATCGAGATCCGTCCGCGCCGCGTCGGTGGTGCAACGTATCAGGTCCCGATGGAAGTCCGTGAAGAGCGTCGTGCTGCGCTGGCGATCCGCTGGATCAAAAAGTTCGCATCGGAGCGCCGTGACCGTTCAATGGCATCGAAGCTCGCGAGCGAGTTGCTTGCTGCTGCTAACGGTGAAGGCGGCGCAATCAAGCGTCGTGATGAAATGCACCGCATGGCTGATGCCAACCGTGCATTTGCGCACTTCCGCTGGTAAGCTCGATTTTCAATTCCGTTCTTTGACGTATTACCGACGTACGACGACGACAGCATGACGCGACCTGTCTCCATCGATCTTGTTCGCAACATCGGCATCATGGCTCACATTGATGCCGGCAAGACGACAACGACAGAGCGCATTCTGTACTACACTGGTGTGCTGCACCGGATGGGTGAGGTTCATGAAGGTACAGCCTTCACGGACTACATGGAGCAGGAGAAGGAGCGTGGGATCACCATCACTTCTGCTGCTGTATCCTGCAGCTGGAAGGGGACGACGATCAACATCATCGACACACCGGGTCACGTTGACTTCACGGCTGAAGTACAGCGCTCGCTTCGAGTTCTCGATGGTTCAATTGCACTGTTCTGTGCCGTAGCTGGTGTGGAACCGCAATCAGAAACTGTGTGGCATCAGGCCAATCAGTATCGGGTACCCCGCATCGCCTTCGTCAATAAAATGGACAGAATCGGGGCGAACTTCCCACGAGTTCTCGAAATGATGAGAGCACGTTTAGGAGCGAACCCTGTAGCCCTGCAGATCCCTTTGGGAGCTGAAGACGAGTACAAAGGCGTGATCGACCTCATTGATCGTGTGGCTATCGTCTTTGATGACGAAAATGGCGAGCAGTTTGAGATCTGTCCGATCCCTGAAGATCACGCAGACCGAGTCGAACAAGCGCGTTCGCTATTGCTTGAGGCGGTAGCGGAGCAACGGGACGATCTTCTTGAGCGGTATCTTTCCGGTGATGAGATCTCCGCCGAAGAGCTTCGACAGGTTGTTCGCCAGGCAACGCTTTCGCTTACCATTACTCCTGTCTTTTGCGGTAGTTCATTCAAGAACAAGGGAGTTCAGCAGCTCCTCGATGCCGTAGTAGCCTATCTGCCTTCACCGGCAGATGTTGGAGCCACGGCTGGGCACGGTGTTACGGATCATGACGTCGTCATAGAACGCAAGCCCCTTGACAGCGAACCATTTTCAGCGTTGGCGTTCAAGATCATCACCGACCCTTTTGTGGGTAGGCTGACCTTCATCCGGATCTACTCCGGAACGTTGACAGCTGGCGAGCAGATCTTCAACATCACCAATGACAAGAAGGAACGGGCTGGCAAGATCCTTCGCATGAGTGCAAACAAGCGTGAGGAGTTACAGGGGGCCTTTGCAGGAGATATCGTAGCCATCCCGGCTATGCGATTCACGCGAACCGGCGACACACTGTGCGACCCCAAGCACCCAATTCTGTTGGAAAGCATCTCGTTCTCAGATCCCGTTATCAACCAGGCGGTTGAGGCGAGGACGCTGGCGGATCAGGAAAAACTGACGGAATCCTTACATCGGCTCTCTGAAGAAGATCCGACGTTTCGATTTCACACGGATGCAGAATCCGGACAGATCATCATTTCGGGCGTTGGTGAGCTCCACTTGGAGATCATCGTCGACCGCCTCAAACGAGAATTCAACGTCCCCGTTAAAGTGGGGAAACCTCAGGTCGCCTATCGGGAAACGATTGCTTCGACAGCGCGCGCGGAAGGCAAGTTCATTCGCAGTGCATCGGGGAAAAATCAATTCGGACAGGTCACAATTGAGGTACGACCAAATGACCCAGGAAAAGGTCTCGAGTTCGTCAATGAGCTTGCACCGGAGACACTTCCAGAGTTATACGTCAAGAGTGCAGAGAAGGGCTCATTAGAAGCCCTTAAGGTCGGTCCGATCGCAGGATACCCCATG
>CAYMTW010000093.1:0-4939 GCA_964393485.1 uncultured Melioribacter sp.
TCGCACTTGTCGATCTTCTTTTCGCACCGCGTGCAGAACTTGCAGCCGGCTGGAAGGTTCATAATACTTGGTACATTTCCCGGAATGGCTTTCAGACGTTCATGGCCCTTGCGCTCTTTCGATGGACGCGGAATCGAGGCCATCAGACCCTGCGTGTACGGGTGCATCGGGTTGGCAAAGAGTTCTTCAACTGTTGCTACTTCCTGGATCTTTCCACCGTACATCACGATCACCCGCTGACACATCTCGGCAACCACGGCAAGGTCGTGCGTGATCAGCACAATGGCTGCTTCTGACCGACGCTGCTTGAGCTCCATCATCAGGTCCAGGATCTGCGCCTGGATGGTCACGTCAAGGGCAGTAGTTGGCTCATCGGCAATAAGAACCGACGGATTACAGGCCAGGGCGATGGCGATCATGACGCGCTGGCGCATGCCCCCAGAGAACTGATGCGGATAATCGTCGACGCGCTTTTCGGGATCCGGTATACCCACAGCGCGGAGCATCTCTACGGCACGCTGCGCAGCTTCCTGCTCGGTGCACTTGGTATGAGCCTGAACAACTTCGGCGATCTGCATACCGATCGGGAACACCGGGTTGAGCGAGGTCATCGGCTCCTGGAAGATCATCGCAATCTCACGTCCGCGAATCGAATACATGTCCTCGTAGGACAGCGAAACGATGTCCCGACCCTTGAACAGGATCTGCCCACCCATGATGCGTCCCGGCGGATCGGGGATGAGCTTCATCAACGAAAGTGCGGTTACCGATTTGCCCGAACCGGACTCGCCGACGATGCCGAGTACTTCGCCACTGTAAATGTCGAAGGACACTCCGTCAACGGCCTTTGCCCACGTGCCTTCAATGTTGAAGTACGTTTTGAGATCCTTGACTTCGACGAGTTTTTCCTGTGACACGAATGCGTTCCGAGGTTGCAGTGAAAAAGAATCCAGTTAGCGAAGTCGCGAGAAGACCTTCGGATCGAATGCCTCGCGAATGCCCTCACCGATGAACACCACCAGCGTGAGCGTGATGAACATGGCGCTGAACGGCACAACTACCAGCCAGTAGCGGGTGATGTTGGACAGTCCAACGTTGATCATCTGTCCCCATGACGGAGTCGGAGGAGGCAGGCCAAACCCCAGGTAATCCAATGACACCAGCGCGCTGATCCCGCCCACAAGGGCAAACGGGAAGAACGTGATGATCGGCACCAGGGTGTTCGGCAGAATATGCTTGAGGATGATCGAGCGCGTTGGAACGCCGATCGATATGGCAGCGGCAACGTAATCGCGCAGACGCTCCCGATAGAACTGCGCGCGCATCTGCGCGGCAATGCCCATCCACGAGAACAACACCAGAAGCAGCACCAGAAGAGCAAACGTCGGGTTGACGAATGACACGATGATGATGATCAGGAACAGGAATGGCAAAGCCGTCCAGATCTCCATGAAGCGCTGCATCAGCAGGTCGAACTTGCCACCGAAGTATCCCATCATCGCACCGATCGGAATACCGATGAGATATTCGAGGATCGAGATCAGGATCGCAAACGACATCGACACCTGAAATCCATAGGACATGCGGGCCAGCACGTCACGTCCGTTATCATCGGTGCCGAACAGACGCATCGATCCGTTACCGTCTTCGGCGAAGGGTTCTACGAAACTCTCGTTCCCCGCAACACCCACGTCTTCGTTTGGACTGAAGGGGTAGAGTGGCATCACCACATAGTTTTCACTCCCCTGCTCTTCCCATTTCGCCTGTAGTTCACGGTAGTTGGCCTCGCCCTTGTTTCCTACTTCGCCATACTGCTCGGCAGGATCGAAACTTGAAGGAGCGATCGCCGACACCAGTGGCAGCGAACCAAGGAAGTCGCGTCCAGCCGGAGAATACCAGTCACCCTCATAGCTGATAAGCAGTGCCTTGTTGTTCACCAACAGCGGTAGAAAGAACGAAATCACGTAGGCCGTCAGCAGGATGATCATCGAGTAATAGCCTCGACGCATGCCCTTGAACTTTCGCCAGCGGCGCTGATTGATCGTCTGTGAGCTTGAGGAAGGGGCTGCCATGATCAGGAGAATCGAATTCGTGGATCGACAAGGGCCAGCATGAAGTCGGAGATGATCGAACCAACAAGGTTGATCGTGATCGATATCACCGCAAAGGCAAAGGCAACGTTGGTGTCGCGCGTACCGATGGCCTCGAACGACAGACGTCCGATGCCGTCGATGTTAAAGGCCGTTTCCACCAGATAGCCCCCTGCCAGAAAGATCCCGATCACACCGCCAATGGAGGCCACGAGCGGAATGATGGAGTTCCGCATGGCATGGAGCCAGATCACGCGATCTTCGCGCAGACCCTTGGCATAGGCCGTGCGGATGAAGTCCTGACCGAGTGTTTCCATGAGCGAGTTCTTCATGAGCAGCGTAATGGAGGCAAAACCACCAAGCGTATAGGCCACTGTAGGAAGCACGAAGTACCATGCACGGTCAAGGATCTGCTCCACTCCGCTGAGCGTATCGTAATCAGATGACTGAAAGCCCCCTGTCGGGAAAAGATCAATGCCCGAACCACCACCGAGAACCACCAGCAACACCCCGCCCAGGGCCCAACCGGGCACCGAAAAGGCAATGAAGATGATGCTCGAGGAGACCACATCGAACTTGGTGCCGTGACGCAGCGCCTTTTGCGTGCCGAGGTAGAAGCACACCACATAGGTGATCACAAAGCTCATCAGGCCGAACTGCATCGAAACCGGTAGGCGCTCGCTGATCAGCTCGATCACTGGCTTGCGATAACGGAAGGAATCTCCGAAGTCGAAGGTGAAGATGCCGGCTACCTCGCGCTGATACAGCCAGACGCTGTTGGGCTTCTGCGAGGGGTCAACAAACCAGTCGTCAAGGGGCGTGGAGGAATCATCAAGGCCATACACCTTGTAGGAGCCCGACGCTGCATCCTTTCGAGCGATCACCTTGGTGCCGCCACCCACATTGCGCTCCTCGCCCACTTCTGCCAGGTAATCATTTACCGGACGCGGGAAGAGTCCAAGCCACATAAGGTAGCGCTTCCAGATCGGCTCGTTCACCTGATAATAGCGCTGCAGTGCTTCGAGCTGACTCGGTGGAATCGCCATGGATTCTGTACCGAGAGCCGAACCGCCGCCCTCAGCCCCCTGCCCTTTACGAAGAGCATTCATCTGCTGGTCGTAGGGTCCGCCCGGAGCAAACTGCACGATGAAGAACACAACAAACGTGGCCCCGAGAAACGTCGGTATGGCCAGCAGCAGTCGTCGGATGATGTATTGGAGCATGCCGGGAACTTAGTTGCCGTCCTTGAAATCGCGCCAGAAGCGGAACTCGGTAATGCCCTTGTTGCCACCGAGATCCTTCTTGGCCTTGCGGGCCTCGTCGAGAGCCGAGGCCTTATCAGGGTCGTACCACCACGTCAGGCCTGCCGTGCCATAGACATAGCTGAGCTGTGTATAGCGGCTGATGCCAAACTCCGGCATTCCGAAACGGTCCCACACGGCAAGACGGATGCCCTTCGGATTCCACCAGTGACTCTTCATCGCATATCCATAGACGATGCGGTCGATCTCCTTGATGATCTTGATCTGCTCGGCCACGTTGAAGGTCGAGTCATAGATCGGCAGGAGCTCATCAACACGGGCATCCTTGAATCCCTGGATGTTGTTGTTGTCGTTCTTGTCGGCCAGCGAGCTCTTGAGCGACGTTTCCGGATTCGGTGTGATCAGACCCGAGTACCCGTAGGTGAAGATCTGGAAGTTGCGCTCATCGATGTTCTTGATGATAGAGTTCCAGTCCATGAGCTTCAGACGCAGATCAATACCAACCTTTGCCAGCTCCTGCTGATATGGCGTCATCCAGCGTTCGTCGAGCTTGGTGATGGCCATCTCAAGCACAAACGGCTTGCCGTTCTTTACCAGCCAGCCATCCTTGTTGCGCGTTGTCCAGCCAGCTTCGGCCAGCAGCTTGGCAGCCGTCGTCGGATCGTAGTTGATCTTCGGATTATCGGTGCTGGCGTATGGCGTGTTTGGATAGTCGGTATCGAAGGTTTCGTACTCGTTGTAGAGGAGCTTCTCCACGATCGTCTCCCGCGGATAGAGCATCATGAATGCCTTACGAACGCGGATATCATCGAAGGGGGCTTTCCGCATGTTGAAGGTGATACCGTTGGTGCCCATCGGACCGTTGTTGTAGAAGCGATAGCGGCGGATATAGCCGTTCTTGATGGCTTCGTAGTCGGTATCCTTGATCCACTTTTCGGTGGTGGCCATGCTGAAACGGAATAGGTCGATCTCACCGGCCTTGAACTTCTCGTACAGAAGCGTTGCGTTATCCTTGACGACGAGATAGTTGATGTAATCGAAGTTGGCGGTGTACTTCGATGTCGGATAGTCCTTGGCCCAATAGTCTGGACGACGTGTAAGCTTCCAGCCACTACCGGCCTTGATATCCTTTTCGGCCAGATAATATGGGCCGGTACCAACCGGCATGTTGAAGTTATACTTCTCGAGAAACTCTTTTCCTGTGAGTGCTCCGATCTCGTGGCTCGGGTAGATAAACATGCCACTGCCAAAGTAGAGCAGGTTGCGGAAGTTCACTGTCTTGGCCGTCACCTGGACGATGTACTTGCTCAGGGCCACTGGCTGCTCGAACTTTTCAAAGACCAGGTTCAGCGCCGGCTCCAGCAGGCCTGGGTCAACCATCAGCTTCCACGAGGCAACAACATCTTCCGCTACGACGGGCTTGCCGTCGGACCAGCGGGCGTTGGGATCGATGCGGAAGGTGAAGGTCTTCTTATCAGGGCTGACCTTCCAGTGCGAGGCCAGGGCTGGCATGTAATCACGGGTGATCGGGTGGGTGCCGAGCAGGGTTTCGTAGACGTAGCCCTTGATCTCGGTGTTGACCACCAG
>CAYMTW010000094.1:0-4910 GCA_964393485.1 uncultured Melioribacter sp.
GTACCTCAAAAAAAGTGAAACATGAAAACGCGTGCGCCACCTTGACGCACCATCATCAAACACGCTTAACGCGTACGTTGACGTGACGCCCGTTAATCTCGAGTTCAGTTCCGGAGAACTGTCCCCCCCGCTCGAGCGCTTCCGCCAGCGTTTCCATTCCAATGTACGATCGCATTGATTCTATTGCCTGTGCGGTTTCGTCATCTGTCGAGTACTCGACATGAATTCGATCCGACACGTTGAAACCCGAATCTTTGCGAAGCTTCTGAAGGCGACTCACGAACTCGCGAGCGAGACCTTCCCGCTCAAGAGCTTCGTCGAGCTCAGTATCGAGAGCCACGGTCACACCAGAATCGGTCGCTACCAGCCATCCCTCAATATCCTCGCTCATGATCTCCACATCCTCGAAATCGATCTGCACTGTGCGCTCACCGATTGTGAGCATTAGCACTGAGGATTGTTCTAACCTCCGAACATCATCGTGAGTCATTGATTTGATAGCCGAAGCTACCGCTTGCGTATCCGCCCCATACTTCTTCCCAATAACCTTGAAGTTTGGCCGGGCACTCCGACGAACAATGTTCGTGTCGTCAGACACATACTCGATCGACTTCACGTTGATCTCTTCTGTGATGATGTCTTCGACCGATTGAATTTGTCTGCGCATGTGCGGACTGTCCACCGGAAGAAGAATACGTCGAAGAGGCTGACGTGTTTTGATCTTCGCCTTCTCTCTCAAAGAACGAGCAAGTGAAACAATTCGTTGCGCTTGCTGCATGCGATGCTCTAGTTCGTTATCAATAACAGAAGCATCACACGTTTGCAATATACTACAATGAACACTGAAATATTCATCTTGCAAACGCAATCTCAAAAAGATCGATTCACCAAGAAACGGAGCAACAGGCGCCATCATTTCAGAGATGCGCAGTAGAACTTCGTGAAGTGTCTGATAGGCCGCTTTCTTGTCGGCGTCGTACTCACCCTTCCAGAACCGACGGCGGTTGCGCCTGACATACCAATTGGAGACCTCTTCGATGGTAAACTCCTGTACAAGGCGGCACGCACGGGTAAGATCATACTCATCCATCGCCACCTGGTAGCCTTGCATCAACGTGTTGAGGCGTGAGATGATCCAACGGTCAATCTCCGGGCGCTCCGACACTGGTATCAGGCTGTCCGTGACGGCGTATCCATCAAGGTTAGCATACAGCGCAAAGAATTCGTAGGTGTTGGTGAGCGACCTGAAGAAGTCAGCGATAACTGTTTTTGCAATGTCCTCTTCGTTCCACAGCTTCGGCTTGTGCACCGGAGAGGATGCCATGAGGAACCAACGGATGGCATCACTACCATATTTGGACATGACTTCGAATGGGTCTACCGTGTTACCTCTCGACTTCGACATCTTCTGTCCGCGCTTGTCGAGGACAAGGTCGTTCACGACAACATTGCGGTAGGCTGGAGCATCGAACAGTGCCGTAGAGATATTGTGCAGCGTATAGAACCAACCACGGGTCTGATCGATTCCTTCAGCAATAAAGTCGGCTGGGAACGATGACTCGAATAGCTCCTTGTTTTCAAAAGGATAGTGGAACTGAGCAAACGGCATGCTTCCAGAGTCAAACCACACATCGACAACCTCGCGCGTACGCCGATAGAGAATGCCGTCACGTTCGAACACGACACGGTCAACAAATGGACGGTGAAGATCGATCTCCACCCCACACTCATCGACTGGTACACGCGTACCATCCTCGCGCTCATACAGGCCCCTTCGCAGCTCCTCAATAGAACCGACCGCGAACATGTCAGTCCCTTCGGGATTGACCCATATCGGCAAGGGGCTTCCCCAGTATCGGTCACGAGAGATCGACCATTCCTTGACCTCTTCAAGCCAGTTGCCGAAACGTCCCTCGCCGATCTCCGACGGATGCCAATCAATTGAGCGGTTCAGGTCAACGAGGCGTTCACGATACCGTGGCGAGCGGATAAACCAAGAGTCACGAGCATAGTATATGACCGGGTTGTCCGTGCGCCAGCAGTGCGGATAGCTGTGCAGATAATCGAACGATGCCTTGTAGATCTTTCCCGAGATCTTGAGCGTCTTGACGATGTCTCTATCAGCTCCCTCTTCGGTATGATCAGCATACGTAAAGCTCTTGACGGCGCGTCCGGCAAAATCTCGGATCTCCTGCGTGAAATGACCATTCGGACCAACCGGCTGCGGAACCGGAAGGTTGAAAAGCTTCGACATCTCAAAGTCGTCCTGACCGAATGCCGGTGCAAGGTGTACGATACCACTGCCATCGTCCGTAGAGACGAATTCGCCCGGCAGGATCGTTAAGGCATGAGGATGTACATGACGATCAATCACGACGTCGGTGAAGATCTGGTCATAACCAGTTCCGACCAGTTGATCACCCCGGTAGCTGGACAGCACCTCGACATCTCCATCGAGTATCTCGACACGGGACTCAGCAAGCAGCAGCTCTTCGGCGATCTGCTGCTCTCCGACGGTGCGCGTATTGCGAACGCGCACGTAAGTGATCGATGGTCCAATAGCCAGCGCAACGTTGGCAAAAAGCGTCCAGGGTGTGGTAGTCCATACCAGCACAGACACATTCACGAGTTCAGGAATAGTTGATTCACTGATGCGAAGCTTCAGATAGACGTTGGGATCACGCACGTCCTTGTAGTTCTGGGACAGCTCGTGCGAGGAAAGGGGCGTTCCTAACGTCGGAGACTGCGGGACCACCTTGTAACCACGGTAGATGAGCCCCTTATCAAAGAACTGCTTCAAAGCCCACCATACTGACTCTACGTAGTCATTGGTGCACGTGATGTAGGCACTGTCAAGATCGAGCCAATGCCCCATGCGTCGCGTGAGTGTTCGCCAGCCACTATCCATCGTGATGTTACGATAGACGATGTCGCGACAGGCAGCATTGAACACGTCAACGCCCATCACCTCGATCTGAGCCTTGTCCGTGATGCCAAGCTCCTTTTCGGCACTGAGCTCTACCGGCAAACCGTGCGTATCCCATCCGGCCTGACGACGGACAGAGAAGCCCCGCATATTCTTGTAGCGGCAGATCGAGTCTTTGATGGTACGCGCCAGAACGTGATGTATTCCAGGCTTGCCATTGACCGTCGGTGGACCTTCATAGAAGGTAAACGTCGGTGCCGATGCGCGCAGCTCTTGCGAGCGCGCAAAGACATTGTTGGATTCCCAGTACTCGAGAATAGACTCTTCTTGTTTCGGATAGGAAAAATCGTCAGGAAGAGGTTGAAACATGTGCGCAGGATGCCCCGGGTGATCGAAGTCACAAAGTTACAAACGTCACCTTGAAGGTCGTGCCAGCCCCCTCCGTTGATACGACGTCTATCGATGCCTGATGCGCATCAAGGATCCACTTGACGATCGCTAGTCCGAGTCCAGTGCCTTGAATATCCTTGGAACGTGCCTTGTCAACGCGATAAAAGCGGTCATAGATGTGCGGCAAGTCCTCAGCGGCAATCCCGATTCCGGTATCGCTCACGAGCAGGCGTGCGCTACTGTCGATCGCCAGAAGTTCAACACGAACCGACCCACCTTCAGGAGTGTACTTGACGGCATTCTCCACGATGTTCAGTATCGCCTGATGAAGGCGCACGCGATCTCCAGTGATCACAACTTCAGGATCGATGTCCGTCGTCAATGCTACATGCTTACCCTCAGCCATTAGCAAGACATCATCACAGACATCAGCCACGAGTGTGCTAAGCCGCACCGGCTTGCGCTCGATGGTCACCTGTCCGGTCTCTGCTCGGCTCAATTCAAGCAGACCCTGTACAACATTGGTAAGACGTTCTACTTCCTCGAGACAGCTGGCAAGCGTAGCCTGGTATTCTTCAGCAGACATCGGGCGGCGCAGCGCCACCCCCAACTCACCCATGAGAATGGCAAGGGGCGTCTTGAGTTCATGCGAGGCATCGGAGGTAAACTGACGGACCTGTGCGAATGATTGTTCTAGTCGAGCGATCATATCATTGAGCGTGTCGATCAATCGTGCGATCTCATCATTGTTCTGCGAGCGGGGCAACCGCAGTTCAAGATTACTTGCCGTAATGGTTCGGGCCGAACGCGTGATATCATCGACCGGCTTGAGTGAACGTCGTGCAATGAACCAGCCAAGAATGCCCGAGACAACAAGCGCAGCAGGCAGTGCATAGAGAAGCAGAGAGAACAGGCGGCGAAGTGTCTGGTCAACTTCTGATAGCGGGTAGGCAGCCGTGACCGATGCCCCATCGGAGGTGATCATCACGATCCGGAAACGTTCACCTCGCAGCCAGTAATACGAGAAGATCGGCGCCTCACTGGACCCACCGTTTCTTCGGAAACTCAGATAGGTTGGCAGACTGTCCACGCCCAGATTATCAGACTTCCAGGCAACGAGTCCATCGGCAGCCGCTACCTGGAGGACAGTACTGGAAGAATTCAGCAGCATGTGCTCATAGACAGCGGACCAGACAGGGTCTTCGGGTGCGACTGTCTCGGCATTGATAATCGGACCGACAAAATCCCGCATCGTCGGCTGGTCCAAGATCTCAACGCGCAACCGCTCCCGATCGCTGGAACGACGTCTGCTCTTCACCGGGACAAGGGGCTTGCGGGCCTGGACCTGTTCTTTCCGGATAACTGCAAGTAACGATGTTCCAGCTCGCTCCAGGGAGGCGTCGAGATTGCGTAGCAGCTCGCTACTTACGGTCACATAGGCGATGACAGCAAAGCCTGTGAGCGAAAGTGATACGATCGCCCCATACAGTAGGGCTAGCTTGACTCGGAGGGTGAGCTTCACGGCATCGAACATACACAGACAATGCGGACCATGGTACGGGATTCTATCTTTGCCGACGATGAGTTACGATGC
>CAYMTW010000095.1:0-4542 GCA_964393485.1 uncultured Melioribacter sp.
GCCGACCTGCAAGAGTCTTACCCGATAGCGTTGTCTCTATGGCAAACGATTGACGATCATCTATTCGCGACTCAATCGATTGTAATGCCCTTCGTCCTGCAGCGATGTTTCGTTCCGCGACATCTTCGATATCTAATGAACGAGCAATCTCATCAGGGTCAATGATTCCCGAACACTCTCGGTAGCGTTGCAGGTACCACGTAGCGAATGACGTCTTCCCAATACCGTTGGGGCCGGCTATAAGAATGATGAACGGTGTCTTCATGACACCTTCGTGCGCTTTAGAGGAAAAACGTGACGCGTGGGCAGGTGTCGGCCTAAGATCTATCATCTGTATCTTCCACCGTGCTTCGCCCCCTCTTGATGTTACTTGCAACGGTCGGAGTGATCTATGTTCTGGATCATTCCTGGGGGACCGTCCCACCCCTCGGACGTTTTCTTAGTCCACAGCACGGTTTGTGGCAGAATGCCGAGTCCGTCACACGTGACCATGGCGGCGATATTCGTCTTGATGGGTTGCAGGGGGCTGTCGAGATTGTGTTCGACGAGAAGCTCGTGCCCCATGTGTTTGCGCAGTCAGATGAGGACCTAGTGTTTGCACAGGGGTATCTGCACGCTCGGTACCGGCTGTTTCAGATGGACCTGCAGACGCGTGCCGCAGCTGGTGAGGTAAGCGAGTTTGCCGGAGAGAAAGCCATCCGCTTTGACCGGCAGCAGCGTAGGCTCGGCATGGTCTATGGCGCCGAGGCTGCAGTCCGAGAGATCGCGCGCGATCCCGGGGCTAAGCGTCTCTTCGATGCCTACACGCGGGGCGTGAATGCCTGTATCGCAGGTCTGACGCCTGAGAAGTGGCCTTTGGAGTATAAGCTCCTCAACTTCGCACCTAAGCCGTGGTCGAATCTGCGCACAGCACTTCTGCTAAAGATGATGGCGAAAATGCTCGCTTCAGACAACAGCCAGGATATTAGCTACACAAACCTCATCGGGCGCCTGATGCCGGAGGAGCTTCAGATGCTCTATCCTGAGGTCCATGACTCGCTCGTCCCAATCGTACCGAAGGGTACAGTGTTTCCCAAGCCCTCGATCGTTCCGGCACCTCCTAAAGGGGCTAACCCCTCAGGTGCCGACCAGCGTAAGACGATTTCGTTTTTCGAGGAAGGCCAGACCAATGAAAACACTGGCAGCAACAATTGGGTTGTTGCAGGCACTCGCACAAAGAGCGGTTTCCCGATTCTCTGCAACGACCCACATCTGGAACTGTCGCTCCCATCGATCTGGTACGAGATGCAGCTCAGCACCCCGCGCAATAGCGTGTATGGTGCCACACTTCCGGGGAGCCCCTTCATCATCATCGGTTTCAACGAGTCGGTGGCATGGGGCGTAACCAATTCCCAGCGGGACGTACGCGATCACTATGCGATCCGTTTCCGTGATGCACGACGCCGGGAATACTGGTACAACGGACACTGGGAGAAGTCAAAGCTGAAGATCGAGCGGATATGCGTGCGAGGACATGACGACGTGTTGGACACCGTTGCCTACACCGTGTTCGGACCAGTCATGATCGACCCGACGTTCATCGATTCCACGTCATCGACTCAGTCAATAGCCGTGCGCTGGACGGCGCATGATCCAAGCAACGAAGGCATGACGTTCTACCGTCTCAATCAGGCACGGTCCTACGGCGACTATCTTAATGCGATCAAGACTTTCCAGTGTCCGGGGCAGAACTTCGTCTTTGCCTCGCATAGCGGCGACATTGCCCTCTGGCAACAGGGTAAGTTTCCAGCACGATGGCGAGGTCAGGGCCTGTCTATCATGCCCGGTACGGACAGCACATACTCCTGGCAGGGGTACATTCCGCAGTCCGAGAATCCGCATGCGGTGAATCCTGCACGGGGCTTCCTCGAGAGTGCGAATCAGCGTCCAGCCGATGCTTCGTACCCGTACTTCATTCCCGGCAACTACATCACCTCGCGCGGGGTGGCTATCGAACGCTATCTGTCATCGATGTATGGCATCACTCCTGCCGACATGATGAAGCTGCAGAATAACGTTACCAACGTCACAGCCGAGGATGCTCGCCCCTTGCTGCTTGCTCACATCAATGAGCAATGGCTTAGACCCGCAGCGAAACGCTATCTGCGGAAACTCCGCAGTTGGAATCTGCAGGCAACTGCCTGGTCGGTTGGGCAGACGATCTACGACCGCTGGTGGGACAGTCTGAGTGTGGCTCTATGGGACGACGAACTCGGCACGACGCGCCGCAAGGCACCATGGCCAAAGGAGCAGACAACGCTGGAGCTTCTGCTGCGTGACACGTCACTGTCGTTCATCGACGACACGCGAACGCCCCAACGAGAATCACTCACAGACATCATCACCCTCGCCCTCAACCGTGCATCACTGAGTCTCGAGGAGGATGAGCAGGAAGGGCGTCTTGCCTGGAGCTCCGCAAAGAACGTTACGGTCTATCATCTTCTGAAGAACGCCATACCAGCGTTCGCACGATCAGGTTTGCGCGTAGGGGGCGATGGGAACATGATCAATGCCGTCTCGCACAGCCATGGCCCCAGCTGGCGTATGATCGTTCACATGACCAGTCCGGTAGAGGCCTATGGCATCTACCCAGGCGGACAAAGCGGCAACCCGGGCAGCCCCTTTTACGACAATAACATCGACGCTTGGGCACGGGGCTCCTACAATCGCCTGCGGATGATGAAGCGCGCAGATGCCCGTGGTGCCTGGGTGCTGCGCTTAACAACGGGTGAGCCATGACGTTTCTCTGGTCAACGACCACAAGCATTGTGCTTTGTTATATGGCCGGACTTTTCCTGCCGTGGTGGAGCATTGCCATCTGTACGTTTATCACATCGCTCATCTTCCGTCAGCGTTCACTCTTAAGATTCCTCTCCGGCTTCCTCGCCGTCTTCCTGCTCTGGATGTCGCTGGCACTGATCATCGACATTCAGAACAACAGCATTCTCTCGAGCCGCATCGCCAGCCTCCTGCCTCTGTCTGGCAGCCCCCTTTTACTGATCCTTGTCACCGGATTCATCGGCGGCATTGTAGGGGGCATGGGAGCAGGCGCTGCGCGCCGTAACTTTGCGCCTTATGCAAACGCTCGAACTTCCGGTACTGAACACCCCTGACGCGCCACCTGCCCCTTCCAACGGGCTGAAGGTGTATGTGGAGACCTACGGGTGTCAGATGAATGTGAACGACACCGAGATCGTGCAGGGTGTGATGCACCAGCACGGGTATGGGGTGGCCGACACGGCTGATGAAGCCGACGTGGTGCTCCTGAACACGTGTGCCATCCGCGACAATGCGGAGCGGAAGATCCACGAGCGGCTGAACCATCTGAAGTTCAACAAGAGGTCGAAGAAGGACCTAGTGATCGGCGTGCTGGGCTGCATGGCCGAGCGCCTGCGTGCGCAGCTGCTGGACAAGCAGATGGTGGACGTTGTGATCGGTCCGGACGAATACCGTCGCGTACCAGAGCTGGTTGAGCAGGCCCGTGGCGGCGAGCGCGGCATTGCCGTGAAGCTCTCTCGCGTTGAGACCTACGATGACATTGTGCCGCTGCGCACAGAGGGCATTTCGGCATGGATCTCCATCATGCGCGGATGCGACAAGTTCTGCACGTTCTGCGTGGTGCCCTTCACACGTGGACGTGAGCGCTCTCGCCCCCTATCGAGCGTCGTTGACGAGGCCAAGCACCTCTGGGACAACGGCTTTAAGGAGATCACGCTGCTGGGTCAGAACGTAAACTCCTACCGCGATGAGGAACGGGGCTATGACTTTGCCGACCTTCTGGCGCACACGGCGCGTGCCGTGCCCCAGATGCGCATCCGCTACACGACCTCGCACCCGCAGGACATGTCGGACAAGCTCATCGACACCATGGCCGAGCACGATAACATCTGTAAGTACATCCACCTGCCTGTGCAGTCGGGCTCTAATCGCATCCTCGAGCTGATGAATCGCACCTACACGGTAGAGCATTACCTCGGACGCATCCGCCGCATCAAGCAGGCTATGCCGGACTGTGCCATGAGCACCGACATCATTGCCGGGTTCTGCACGGAGACTGAGGAAGACCACCAGCGCACACTCGATGTGATGCGCGAGGTCCGCTATGAAGGGGCGTACATGTTCGCCTACTCACCGCGCGAGAACACCAAGGCCTGGAAGATGGGTGACGACGTACCGGACGAGGTCAAGAACCGCCGTCTGAACGAGATCATCGAGTTGCAGAACGGCATCTCCCGCGAAATCAACGGCTTGGAGATCGGCCGCACCCACGGGGTTCTCGTCGAGGGTCCAAGTAAGCGCAATGCAGCCCAGTGGAAGGGTCGGACCGACACCAACAAGACCGTCATCTTCCCTCACGAGGACATGCGCGGTTACGTCATCGGCGACATCGTCAGCGTAACCATCGAGAGCTCCTCTAGCGCCACGCTGGTGGGGAAGTTGGTGTAGGGGGTCCTAGGGCAGGTGAGGGGCCACTTGTTCCAGTGACTCAACTACCACATTCGC
>CAYMTW010000096.1:0-4306 GCA_964393485.1 uncultured Melioribacter sp.
GTCGGGAGAGCCCCCTCGCACGCACATCAGCTTCATCTTGAGGTTCTTCTTGTCGTAGGTGATGATTCCCAGGTCTGACTTCAGCGTCCAGGCCTGGTCGTTGGTTTGCGAGATCAGCGTGGTGGATGACCACAACGTTGTTGTGGAGGCCACACAGGGGAAGTAGAGCAGGTCTACACACGGACCCTTTTCCTGCTGCTCGCGGATGGTGTGCAGCTCCTTGATGTTCGGCATGCGCCAGTCGGAAAAGCCCCCGAGTGTAAGCGTATCAGCAACACGGAGCGCTTCTTCCCACGTTACAGCAACCGGGTGGCAGTACTGCTGCCAGACCAGTTCGGTGGCATTGTCGCGTACAACATCGCCACCCATGTCCGTGAAGTGAACAGGAATGTTGACAGGGGGCTGAAGGGCCCGCACGGCCCGCACGTGAAACTTCTTGGTTCCACCGGAGGAGATGGTTTCATTCTTCGGATGCGGACCGATGCCACCGCCGGAGTTGGTTGCAAACACACGCGCGGCATCGCCGACAAGAAGGTCGGACGAATACCAGTATTCGGCTCCGGTGTTCGTGAATGCAGCCGGCAGAGCAGGATTCTTAC
Source organism: uncultured Melioribacter sp. (assembly GCA_964393485.1). Taxonomy (GTDB): domain Bacteria; phylum Bacteroidota; class Ignavibacteria; order Kapaibacteriales; family Kapaibacteriaceae; genus UBA10438. The sequence goes on from CAYMTW010000096.1 coordinate 600, forward strand.
GTCCAAGGTCCTGAATGGTGAAGAGCTCCTGCGATGTGGGCATGCGCCAGTCGGAAAACCCGCCAAGCGTGAGAGCATCGCAATACGAAGCCCCTTTATCCCATGCCATCTCACCGCCGTCTGTACGCTGCCACATCAGACCGGTAACGGTGTCGATGACTACGTCTTGCTGGATGATGTAACCTGGCGCGCCGATCGTGATGTCACTGTCTTCGCCGGGGGCGGTGGTGAAGTCGCCGCTCTGTCCGGTGTCGGGGATCCGCTTCATCGACTTCGTATGCGGACGCTGTGCTGTGGCAACGAACGGGGCAACGCACGCCATCACCATGAGTAGGCCGAGTTTGATGGTTGTTCTCATGGACATCACTTGCGAGTATAGTTGAATGTGGTGCGAGCCGAATCGGTCTTCACGAAGTTGAACACGAAGTTCTTGCCGGTGCTATCCCAGCGGTAGTTCACGAAGCAGGTTTTGCCATTTACCTCGTACCGCAGAGCGAAGTGGTTTGTATCACACTGACGCAGATCAGTAATGGTAGCCCCCTTCAAAGCCTGCAGATATGTTCGCACGCCGGCGGCGCGGGGTTGTGGCATGACCTGGTCGTTCTGGACGGTGACTTTGCCCCGCATGGAAGCGATCATGTAAGGTTTCTTGTCGATCGCATGGTAGTGGTATTCCCCGTTCCAGATGTGTCCGAGGTGCTGATCCAGATTGGTGGCTGTTGTTCCATCGGGCTCTTCATATCCATACAGCTTGTACCCATCGAGAGCCCAGGCCACGGGTGACTTCTTCGGTCCCTTTGGAGTCAGGTGTACGGGCGCAATGTGATAGTGATAATCATCAGCCCGACCGCAGTGTCCGCCGAACGCGTCGAGCTCGCCGATATCCTGCGAAAACTCCCCACGGTTGTTCTCTGGATTGAATACCGGCACGCCATTGACAGCAATAGCCACAGCACCGGTGTGCAGAGCTGTATCCAGTGATACAGGAACGTCAGCAATAACTGGATTAAGCGGAATAGACCACGCGTTGGCGCCTGTATAGGGCTGTGGGATCGGCACCTGCTGCTGCCAGGCCGTGATGCCCTTCATAGCCGGCATGGCCGTTGGCATGCCGTTACTTTCCACGTAGAAGTAGGTGGCATCCCAGCGCGTTTTAACACGGGGCTTATAGGACGCAAAGGTGCTGTCGATGGACTCCGGCGCTGTAGGACTCATCATTTCCTCAAGTCGGGCAACGCCGATCGGACTCATAAGCAGCAGAGCCATGAAAGCTCCGGCTAGACCTGCTAAGCTTCGAGCCCGCTGTGAGCGTAAACGCCACAGGAGTAATGAAAAAAGCGCAGCCGCAGCGATCAGTTCAACACTATTTACTGTCGGTGGTACGTGCAGGTGATCAACTCCAGTTGTGGGCTGTTCGATCTGCGGCAGTGGTGCATTGAGCGACTCGATCGCTGCAAAGCGCTGAGTGATCTGACGTTTGTCGGTTTCTGAAAATTCGTCCAGCCGAACAGCAGTCTGCTTTCCACGGCGTCCTTCCAGGACAATCCAGTCGTCATGACGTGTGAGCAGGCTTCCGTCTATGTGCCGGCCGTTGACCAGCTTCCAGCTAGGTACAGGTCCGTGCGAGTGTCCGCCACTGTGGGCAGCCACAGGTGGTGCCAGTAACGTCAGCAGGAGGAGGGGAATGAGGAGTGTTCGCATGATTCTCTTTGATCAGCTGTTATGAAGTGCGATGAAACATCGATGCAGATGGTGTCTGCCGAGAATAGTTCTCCGGTCAAGAGCTACGAGAAGTCCGCAGCAGGGCAAAAGGTTACTAGAAGACAAAGAAATGTCGTAACGGCGAGCGAGCAGGACAGGTGTATCGTTGCAAGACCATGATCTTTCACGACCGACATAGCGCCACAATCCAGCTTTTGCCTCTTCTTGAGGTTCACCGCCGCCATCCAGGCGTGGTCGTTGCCGTTCCTCGAGGGGGCGTGCCGATGGCCGCCGAGATCGCCGCGCACCTCGGCTGGCCGATGCATGTGCTGGCGGTGAAGAAACTCCCACACCCGGATAATCCTGAGTACGCCATCGGGGCTGTAGGACTGGAGGACTATGTCGTTTCGGCACACCACACCGATGTGCCGGAAGCGTATGTGGAGCGCGAGGTCAAACGCCTCCGTCAGATCCTGCGTCGGCGCGAGCAGTTCTATCACCAGGCGCCCCTTGACGCGCGCGGCAAGACGGTGATCATCGTCGATGACGGCATCGCCACAGGCCTTACTGTTCGGTTCGCCGTGGATCAGCTACGATCGCAGAAGCCCCGTTCCATCATTGTAGCGGTGCCCGTAGCCGCTTCCGAGGCCGTGCGTGAACTCCATCCGCTCGTCGATGAATTCATCGTCCTGCATGTGCCTGCCTGCTTTGGCGCCGTCGGTGAGTGGTACGAGAATTTCTCCGAGGTCACCGATCAGGAAGTGCAGCGCTACTTCGATACTACTGCGACGGAGAGAATCGATCGTATGTAGGGGTCTGGTGAACACCGTCATCCCTGCGAAAGAGCGTCATCCCCGCGAAAGAGCGTCATCCCCGCGAAAGCGGGGATCCATGGATGTATTGTATCAATGATGCGACCTCACAATATTGGACTGTATCTGTCCAATTCTATGTCAACCTCAAACCCATCTTTTGGTGAACTCCTAAGGTCGCAACGCCAGGCAAAAAGTTTGACCTTGCGTGACATTTCCGAGCGTCTCCACGTTGACCTGAGCCTTATCAGTAAGTGGGAGCGTGACCAGCGATCGCCAAGTGATCAGGACGTTCGTAAGCTTGCAAAGGCACTAAAGAGTGATGCACGGATTCTTCGAATTGCCTGGTTGAGAGACATCGTCATTGCGACAGTGGGATCATCCGACGATGCCTTTGCAGCGTTAAAGGCCGCCGAGATTCAGATGGCAGATCGCAAACTCAGTCGAAATGCCCATAGGCGAATCCACATTGAAATAGCGACCCTACTGAAGCAGTTTCCCTTTGTCCACCGTGCCTGGATCTTCGGTTCAGTTGCCAGAGAAGAAGCTCGGTTTGGTAGCGATGTTGATCTGATGGTCGAATATTCCGTCGAATCCAGAGTTAGCTATGTCGATCAGTTTGCGATGGCCGATAGACTATCGACTGGTATTGGACGAACGGTTGATGTTGTTGAAATCGGAGCTCTGGAGAGCTTTGCAGAAGCATCCGCAATGAACGACCGAGTACTGGTGTATGAGTCCGGTATCTAGCAAAGAGAGTCTACTGCACTCTGGGATGGTCCTTCGCCGCTGCTCGGCTCAGGATGACGCTGCGGCTTACCGGGTTTGGGGTTTTGGGTGTGAGGTACAATTGACCCCGTAACTCCGTTATTCCGTCATTTTGTAACTGCGCGCAGCGCCGGGCGGCGTCATCCTGAGGAGCTGAAGGCGACGAAGGACCGTACCGAAACGATCGACCGAGCTGCGTCCTCGTCGATCAAGCTGACGTCCGTATTTTCCGCGGCCATATCAGGCAAACATTTATGAGGGACTGTATGACGCGGGTTCTTTCTGCATTCGTTGTTCTCATGGCGTGCACGGTGTGTGTACAGGCCGACGTTTCATCTCTATGCAGTGCATTTGATTCACAAATGGAATCACTTGACGTGAAGGGGGCTCGGCAGTCCATTGAACAGGCCTACAAGGAAGCCCCTT
>CAYMTW010000097.1:0-4266 GCA_964393485.1 uncultured Melioribacter sp.
CTTTGTAACTATGCCGCAGCTGTTCGTACGTGTCCATCAGCCCCTTGATGGAGTCGGCGTGTTCGATACGAGCCGCATGATCACGAAACATTCGCGCCTGACGTTCAGCCTGACGCGTAACGTGCTCGATAATGGCTGTCGTACTGCGACGTCGGTCAGCAGCGCCATAGTGCGTCTCATAGCCAATGAACATTGGTAGTAAGGCGAGGAAAACTGCAAATAGATAGCGATTCATGGTTCGCCTGGGCAATTGCGTGGTTGGGGAAAACAACGGGGATCGACGGCTTGCGCCATCGATCCCCGGATTGAAAAGCTGTTGTCGTGCAGAGGGCTTATCGAGGACCGATCAGCGCTGGATTACGACCTGGCGCGTTGTACCGTCGACGAAGCGAACGTAGTACACACCAGAAGCAAGGTCGGCGATGTCCATTGTCGTTGACTCACGAACAACGCGAACACGGGCGCCTGTCGCGTCATACAGAGCGGCATCGGTTGCCTCGGAGAACTGTACCTGCGACGAGGTCGGGTTCGGGAAAACACGGACGCCCGATTCGACCGGTTTATCACCGTCGTTGTCGATGCTGCTGACGAGCTGCTTCAGCCCGGTTATGGCAAACGTCAGGGAGTTCTTCGCTGCAGCATCGCTGATCGTTGCGTTGTCCGGGTGCTGGCTGTTGATCAGTACCGTGTTGCCATCATCAAATGATGCGAAACCCGTGATTTCCGAACCGTAGGGGGATATCGCGAGGCGATACAGATTATCAATTGTTGGCTGCTTTGACATGTCAAGCAACCAGGCCTCACAGTTCGTTCCACGCATACCGGTATTTGGCATCCGACCAAAGCTGACGCCGTTGAGATCTTCCTCGATGACCATGAAGGTTTTGCCATTTACGTAAAGAAAGCCAATGCCATCCGGATTGGACAAATGCTTCTCCGGATACTTGCTTGGAATGGAGTTAGCATCGGTGATATACGGTCCGCCTTCGATGTAAGAGCGCACTGAGTTATCCTTTGGATCAAACACGAGAACGCGTCCGTAGTAGTCCCAATGTGCCGAACTGTCCACAGCAACACCCTGGGCAGCTGCGCGGTCATAGGTGTGCTTAGGTAGCGTCCATCCTTCGGCTAGCGCGCTCTTGTATCCGGCACCTGGACGATCGTTTCCAGTTTCCGTGATGTAGATCTTTCCATCAGTCTTGTTGATCTGACCCCACTCCAGTCGAGTAAAGCCTGTAATGCCTTTGGTCTTTGCCCATGCATGGGGCGCCACAAGGATATCCCAGTTCGTAGCGGGGTCGTTTGGAACTTCCACCCACGTACCAGTAAAGGCACCGGCATCTTGCTTGTAGAAGTAGAGCTTGCCCTTGGTGAAGTCTCCCGGCTGGTCGGCAATGAATTTGCTCAGAAGTGACTTACCAACAGCTCCATCCTCGAAGAGAAACACCGTCTTGTTGTCGTCCATGACAACACCGGCCTCGAAGCCCTGACGTCCCCAGTTGTACTGCTTGCGCACAGCCTTGGCGTTGACAGGATCGATCTCTACCATCCAGTTCAGATTCTGCCAGCGCTGGATCTTCTTGCCATCAAGTCCGGCAAAACCCGAAGGCTGCAGTTTGCCGATCTCGAAGTCCGACGTGTCGCGGAATCCCTTGCCGTCCGCATTGATCATTTTGTTCGTTGTCTGATACCATTCTTCAGCTGTCCACACGCGGTTCTGCCAGGAGATACCGCCGCAGTTCATTCCCGTTTCACCGACGGTGTTCTTGAAATCGACGTTGAAGAACTTGCCTGTACGACCATCAGAAAGTGTCTGAGTTGGGACTTCGAGGGTACCATCAGCCTTCTTGGCGAGCTTGAACATCGTCATACCGCCACCGTCGCCGATCCGGTCGTTTGACTCGATCATTTCGTGGTTGACGATCGCATAGCCGAGTGACTGACCCGTTGGGTCGGCTGCGTAACCGATGTAGTCGTGCCACTGCTTGGCTGCTGCCTTACCATCCTTGGTCTCGACCGTATCGACGGCTCCGACGAAGATGTTCTGGTACTTCAGCGGTGATGGTGGAATCACAACACGTCCCTGCAGATACGGGATGATTGTGACCGGTTCGATGCGTACAGGGAAGTCCTGTGCGCGAGCCGCCGTAAGTGCCACGGCAGCAAAGAGAAGAGCATAACGCAGGATCATGGTGATCTCCGGTGAATAATAAAACATGGAATTTTTGGTAGCGCCACGCCGTGCAGGGGCGCTGCGAACCTATCCATGCAGTTTCACCAGACTGATACCACCGTGTTAGCTTCCTGTCATTTCATTGTTACGTAGTTCGTTACATCCGGTCGATCACTGTTGTGCGCCCTTCAAGCGCCTGGCGAGCCCCCTGCAGATCCATGATAGTGATGACCACGGATTTGCCGCTCGTGAGCTTGAGCTCGATACCTTGCTTGCCATTCCAGACATAGCCCATCTTCTTGCCCAGGTTCCAGCGGATACCCCAGCCGCCGAACTCGCCAAAGGGGCTCACCTTGCGGATCGTTATCGACTCGACCTCGCTCCACCGGATCGTTCGTTCGCTGAAGAGATGGAAAGGGGGCATGCGAAGGCGTATGCCCTTATCGTCGATCCAGACTTTGAGCGTGGTCTGCCAAAAGGCTGACATGATGGCTGCGGTAAAAAGGCCAATCACGGCTGCTGGAAACATCTCAAATGTCTCCTGTCCACCCGAGTCTGAGAAAATTAGCTGGCTGATGCCGAGTGTAATTACGACCTGGAAAATCATGACTCCGATCAGGAGGTAGATCATCGCTTTCGGTGCCGGTTGACGTTCATAGAAGTCCATGGCGCAAATTTGCATGATGTTAACCACACGCGACGTTGTCAAATTCTGGGTTCCATTGAGTCTCACATGGCTGATGATGGCCATCGAGGGGCCGATCCTGACCTCCGTGATCGCTCGATTGCCGGATGATGAGCTAAACCTTGCTGCGTATGGTGTGGCGCTTGCCCTGGCGATGCTCATCGAGTCGCCGGTGATCCAGCTGCTGAGCACGTCCGTGGCGCTTGCCCGCGACCGACGCTCAATGCACACGCTGCGACGCTTTACGCGCCGGGTTAATATCGGTGTCACCATTGGCATGGTGGTGGTCACCTTGCCGTGGGTGTATGATGTTGTGGCCAACGGCATTCTGCAGCTACCGGCCGAGGTGAGTGCGCTGATGCGTGACGCACTCATTGTGCTGATCCCCTGGCCGGCCGCTATCGGCTATCGGCGCTTTTATCAAGGTCTGATGATCCGTAGCGGGAAGACGCGCCTGGTTGCCTACGGAACGGTGGTACGCCTGCTAACAATGATGGCTGCGGCATGGGGCCTGCATTCGCTGAGCACGCTCGACGGCGTGGTGATCGGTGCAGCCGGGCTTACCGTTGGTGTGATCTGCGAGGCCGTTGCCACGCGGATCATGTGCCGTGATGTGCTGAAAGCCTACGAGGAGATGCCGGACAGCGATGTTGTGCTTACCAATGATGACATCCGGCAGTTCTGGATGCCGCTTGCCCTGACGTCACTCATTGGCTTTGTTGTAACGCCCATGCTGACGTTCTTCATGGGGCGGGCACCGCTAACACTTACTTCTCTGGCCGTACTGCCGGTGGTGGATTCGCTCGTCTTCATCTTCCGCAGCTTCGGCTTTTCCTATCAGGAGGTTGGCGTAGCTCTGATCGGCGACAAGTTCCAGAACTACGAAGTGGTGCGACGCGTGGGCGTGCGCATCGTGATCGTGACCACGGCAGTTCTTGCTTTGATCGCTACCACGCCCCTTCTCAGCATGATCTACGTGCACATCTACGGCCTGCGTCCGGAGCTCGCAGAGTTTGCCCGTGTGCCCACCTATGTGCTGATGAGTCTGCCATTTATCGCCGTGGCCTACTCGCTCTATCGATCCGCCCTTATCACGGCCCGCCAGAACGTAAAGGTCACCATCTCCACGATGATGGAGGTAGGGGGCATTGCCGGTACGATGATCATCCTGGTTGGGATGACCGAGCTGAACGGGGCTCTTGCTGCGGCGCTGTCAATGGCGGCCGGACGGAGCTTCTCGACGCTTTATCTTCGCTGGAATGCCCGGCGCATGGTGGCGAATATGAAGTAGCCCCCTGTCGGGCACAGCCCGCAGGATTCGCGTCATCAGCCCAACTGGGGCGTGGTTGGGGTTCGGCAGTTGGGTATCTTTGCCGCCTATGGAACCGTTGCTCGAAGTCCGCAACCT
>CAYMTW010000098.1:0-4051 GCA_964393485.1 uncultured Melioribacter sp.
GTGAGATTTATGTTCACTCAGTTGATGCCTGGACATGCCGTTTCCCTTCGCGTATGCCCCACAATTTACGTTGTGATGACGCTTGGTCTGGGGAACTTCAATGCATTAAAACGTGGACAGTCCGGGTGGAGTATGTAGGAAAAGTCGCCCAGGTGTCACCACATCGCGCAGCATGCCGTGTGTTTACATATCTGTTATCAGCGGCAGGACCTCAATGGACTTCTTCAGCTGGTAGAACGGAAGCGTTGTCATAAGCTGGTTGACCTGTTCTTCGGTGACATCTTTGAAGATGAGCACGGCGCCATTCTTGGTAGGACGAAGGAAGAGCTGATCCAGAATACCGTCGGTTTTCCATTGGGTCACCACTTCGCGTTCGTGACGAAGGAGCTCCGGAAAGTTCTCGGGCAGATTATCGGTGTCAATCGTGAGAATTACCAAGACTCTGTTCATACTGCGTCCTCCAGGCCCCTTACAAGGCCAAAAATGGATAGTCGATGTACCCTTGGTCGCTGCCGCCGTACATAGTGGCGCGATCGGGTTGATTCAATTCCGCTTGCAATTCAAACCGACGTGGCAGGTCTGGGTTGGCAAGAAACAACTGTCCGTATGAAATGAGTTGCGCAATGCCCTTCTGCAGCTCTGCCTCTCCCAACTCGCGGGTATATCCACAGTTTGCGATCACCGGATGCTTGGTAATGGTGCCAAACGCCTCGATAGTGTTCGCCGGATACGCCGGGTGAGCGTCCTTGGAGAACGGTACGTTCATCAGGTGCACATAGGAAAGGGGCATATGGTTCAGCTCCTGCAACAACATGGTGAATTGCGTTACCGGATCGCTGTGGATGATTGTGTTATAGGTGCTGGTTGGAGACAGACGGATTGCCGCCTTCGATGGGCCGACAGCTTCGACGAGTGCCTGCATGACTTCGAGGACAAATCGATTGCGGTTCTCGTGACTGCCGCCATAGTCGTCTTCCCGATGATTTGAGCTCTCTGCCAGGAACTGATTCGGTAGATATCCGAAGGCCGCATGAAGTTCAACACCATCGAAGCCTGCTTCCATTGCATTGATGGCTGCCTGCTTGTACTCCTGCACGATAGCGGCGATCTCATCAACACTCAGCACACGAGGAGTTTCATAATCCATTGGGCCCTGCATGGTAAAGTGCTTCTGACCCTCGATCGGAACGGCAGATGGCGCAACAGGAAGCTCTCCATCCTTTACTAGCGAATGTCCGACTCGTCCAGTGTGCCAGAGCTGCGCATAGATCACGCCACCATTGTCATGAACCGACTTCGTGACGTGTTTCCATGCTTCGATCTGCTCGCGTGTATAGATTCCAGGTGTCAGGGGGCTACCCTGTGCCTGCTTGCTGATGTTGATGGCCTCGGAGATGAGCAGGCCCGCACTGACTCGCTGTGTGTAGTAGATAACCGTCGATGGTCCGACTACGCCATCCCTGCTTGCCCGACTACGAGTCATGGGTGCCATTGACATGCGGTTCTTCAACGTGTGATTACCCAGAACAACTGATTCGAGGAGTTTCATAGCCATTTTCTCTGCGTGTGATGATCGGTGAACCCTTCCGATGACAACGATCCGAAAGAGCGCAACAAAAATCTTATCACGAACGAGAATTGGTGTTTACCTAGGTAAAAAAGTCACCTCTTACCGCGTATTCGGCTCAGTGATACCTGCGAGATACCAAGGTAACCGGCGATATCACCGAGACTGATCCTCTGCATCAGGTGGTGGTTGTTTGCTGTAAAGGTCTGGTAGAGAGCGGCGGCATCATTGTTGAACATCTCCTTGATGCGATTCAGGTTGTGCAGCGCAGCCGAAGCATAGAGATGTCGCAGGAAGGTCTCAAATGAATGATGGCGTCGTGCTAGTCGATCGACAATATCATAATCGAGGTAGAAGACGGTTGTTGGCTCAAGTGCCACAGTTGTAAAATCCGCCGGTGTCTGCGTGATAAAGCTATCCAGGACCGTGAAGAAGTTGTTCTCCGAGAAGAAACGGATCACAAAACGTTTACCCTTGTGATAGTAGTAGTGCTTTACCAGCCCCGTTTCGATAAAATAGAGATAGCGGCAAATCTCGCCCTCGCGATTGATGATATCGCCTTTGGCAAAGTTCCTACGCTTTAAATAGCTGATGAGTTCCGCTTCGGCCTCGGCGGTGAGCGTGCTTGAGCGATTGATCTGTTCAATGAAGGGGTGCATTCGCTCCAAAGGTACTCATCGTTCAATGACCACGGTGTGGTGGCTTACCTTGCTCCCATTGTACTGAACGCGGACGTCGTATACGCCGGCGGAAAGATCCGATATGGGTAGAACGTCGACAGGGCGGAAGTAGCGTTGCTGGCCCGCCGCATCGGTGATGGTGATGAGATCAATTGCTCCATTAACACGGAACTGCAGGTGAGTGAAGGCAGGATTCGGTGTAACTCGCACATCGGGCTGACGTTCGGATAGCGTCACAGATACCGTCTGACATGTGCCAATGCCCGTCAAAGACAGTAACTGCTGACAAAGTACCTGGTAGTTTTCGCTCTGTGCCGGAGTAAGGGAACCAAGCAACAGATTGGTGTTCTCCAGGGGATCGGCGATGAGATCATAGAATTCCTCGCCCCCTGCATCAAAACGTAGCAGTTGATACCGCTGATTGCGAATGGTCTTTCCGTCGGCCGGAATGGCTGGCTTGGTGAATTGTTCCGAGAATGCCCAGCTGCGCACGGAGGAGGCTTCGTCGCGAATGATCGGCAGGAGGGATACTGCATCGATCATTGTGTTGCGCGGAATGAAGTCGCGCCACGAGGTAAAGCCGCACATCTCGAGCATTGTCGCAAAGAGGTCTACTGCGTTCACGACAGATGAGACCATTCGCTTCGGATTCCGCACTGAAGGTCCAGCGACGATCATCGGCACGTGAACCCCGTAATCGTAGCATGTTGCTTTTGCTTTCTGAGGATCAATACTCTGGGCAACCTGCGAGGCGTTTCCGTTATCGCCGATGAAAATGACATCTGTGCTGTCAAGGATGGAACGTTCTCGAAGGAAGGCTAGAAGACGTCCGATCTCCGTATCCATGGCCTGGACAGCTGCCTTGAAGTATGGGACCGGATTCCGGCGAATAGCGTTTGTATCCGTACTCAACCCTGTTGTGTTACAAAGACTCGCCGGTGGCACATGGAATGGCACATGTGGTGCATTGAACGCCAGCCAGCAGAAGAATGGGGTTCCTTGCTTCACACTCGAGATCCATTCGATGGTTTCATTTACCGTTTGCGTTGTGGCATATGTGTTCACCGTATCAAGTACGCCGTTGCGAATCCGAGTGTACGAGTAGAAGCTGGGGAGCATTCCAGCAAAACTTCCCGAATACAGATCATACCCCATGCGGTTCGGAAATGATCGCTGTGCAGGAGGATTTGGCAGGTGCAGGTTCCACTTACCCACGTTTGCTGTGGCGTACGTAATGGGCGAATAGAATTTCAGAAGCTTGGCAATACTCATCTCGGACGTGTCAAGCTGCTTGGTCTGCGCGTTGAGTATCACCGTTCCTATGCCCGTCCGGAACGGATATCGTCCGGTAAAAATCTCCGACCGTGTGGGTGAACATAGGGGCGTAGACCAGAGATTTGAGAATCGCACTCCACGCTCTGCAAGTGCTCGGATGCTGGGTGTGACGGCCGTGTCCGTTGTGGTGCTAAAGCACCCGAGATAGTCCGGACTGAGATCATCGGCGATAATGATAAGTACGTTGCGCTGGGCTAGAAATGGCTGGAAGGAAAGAACCACAACTATGAATAGGAGAGTCAGGCGATGGATGTTCACAGTTTGGTTGCTTTAGGTAGCTGGAATGGACTCGTTGCTATCCGGTAACCCATCGTTGGTGCAGAAGTTACCGTGGCATCTGAGTATAGCCATCCTCAGGCGCGGTAGGTGACCGATTTAGCTCTTCCCAGCGTACGTTGCGAATCTCATCGTGCAACAAAAAAAGCCCCTAAGCGCTATGCTCAGGGGCCTTATTGCTGACGTATACGTC
>CAYMTW010000099.1:0-3905 GCA_964393485.1 uncultured Melioribacter sp.
CGAGATCCATGTTGGTGGCTACAAAGCCCCCTACCACAACATGATCGATGTTGTGCTACCGGTCCATCAGCAGCTGTCGTCCGACACCGTAACGATCGATATTGCGGTCGACCGGTTCTTCGATGCCGAGCCCGCATTCGACATCACCAGGCGTCCAAGCATCACCGATGCACGGCAGGCATCCGACGTCATCGACCGTATTCGAGGAATGTTCCGTGTCCGGTAAGGTCAGGGGGCTTGCACTGGCACTCATCGCCATCTCTGTTGCTGTGATTGCGCACAATCACAACAACACCGACACCGCGCGCATACCCCAACCGGCCGGCTTTCCGCAGCGGGTGTATCGCGGCGGTCCGTGCGTAAGCGATTCTGCTGTTTCGGCCCTGGGCGCGATGCTCTTTGAAGATCCGATCCTGTCTGTTGACAGTTCAACGAGCTGCGAATCGTGCCACCAGCCGTTTGCGGCCTTTGCGCATATCGACCACGCCCTCAGTCACGGCGTCGAGGGACGCATCGGACGTCGCAACGTCCCGGCCCTACAGAACCTCGCCTGGCAGACCTCGTTCATGTGGGATGGCTCCATTGCCAACCTCGACATGCAGTCGCTCAGCCCCATCACGGGTCACGAAGAGATGTCGGAAAACCTGGACCATCTTCTGCAGAAACTCAACGCACACCCAACCTATCCACAGCGCTTTGCCGCCGCCTTCGGTAGCGGTAGCGACACCATCACCATCCCTCGCGTGCTGCGCGCGCTCGGACGCTTTGTGGCCGGACTTGTCTCGGCCGACTCCCGCTACGACCGTGCTATGCAGGGCAAGGACACGCTTGCCGAGAATGAACAACGGGGCTTGCAGCTCTTCCGACGTCACTGCGCCAGCTGCCACACTGAACCGCTCTTCTCCAACAACGGCTTTGCCAGCAACGGCCTGCAGCCCAACGCAGCATCACCTGACAGCGGTCGCATCCGCATCACGCACGATCAGCGCGACCTTTTCCGCTTCAAGGTTCCGTCGCTACGGAACATCACTCGCACCCATCCCTACATGCACGACGGACGTTTCAAACGTCTGCGTGATGTTCTGGCCCACTACTCCAACACCGAAGCCCTTCCCGACCACACCGACCCGCGCGTACGCGTCATTGGCCCCCTGTCAGATGCCGAACGGAAGGATGTTGTAGCGTTTTTGATGACACTCGAAGAAGGGTACTAGGTACGGGGTACGGGGTACTATCGTCATCCCTGCGAAAGCAGGGATCCATGCGCTTCGCGCAATGACGGAGATACGTGATTACGGATGACTTGTAATTCGTCACTTGTCACTCGTCGATATCTCCGGGGCAATGACACACGTTGATCGCATCAGCTGCTTTGTATCAAACCCAAGCTCAGCTGCTTTTGCCGAGAGCGTTTCATACACCCCTTCATCCACCTGTGGGGTGCGAGACATCATCCAGAGGTAGGAGCGGCCGGGTTCTCCGACCAGCACATGCTGATACGCGCTGTCGAGCGCAAGAATATAATAGTCGCCCTTGAACGGCCAGAAGAACTGCACTTTCAGTTTGGCGTTATTCGAGCCCTCAACAGGGAACGCCTTGCCCTCGATGGTACGCCACGAGTCCCCTTCCTTGCAGAGGTTCAGCACCTTGACGTGGTCTGGCATCACCGTGTATTCGGCTATCGAGCACGAGCACCCTCGCTCAAAACTGTGGTCGAACCGCGCCCACACATACCAACGCCCGGCATAGCGCTGCAGATCAACGGCATCCACAACAGGCAAAGGGGCTGGTGAGGAACAACCGATGAGGGCGAGCAAAGCGAGGAAGGAGAGGCGCATCAACGAAGATAGTGTCCGGCTACTGCAGGCAGGGTACGCTACCGTCATCTCTGCTTACAGTGGAATATTACCGTGCTTCTTCCATGGGTTTGTATCGGACTTTGTACGCAGCCGACGCAGGGCTTTGATGAGTTCATGACGCGTCTGTTGGGGTTCGATCACATCATCTACGTAGCCGCGTTCGGCTGCTTCGTAGGGGTTGGCGAATTCTTCGTTATACTGATCGTGCAGCTGTTGCATGCGGGCGTCTTTGTTGTCAGCTTTGTCAATATCTTTACGGTAGAGGATCTCCACCGCCCCTTTTGCACCCATGACGGCAATCTCGGCCGTAGGCCAAGCAACGTTGTAGTCACCTCGAATGTGCTTGGAGCTCATCACGTCATACGCGCCGCCATAGGCTTTGCGTGTGATCACAGTCAGCTTCGGGACGGTTGCTTCACAGAAGGCATAGAGAAGCTTTGCTCCGTGACGGATGATGCCGCGCCATTCCTGATCTGTGCCGGGCAGAAAACCGGGCACATCCTCAAAGACGACGAGCGGAATGTTGAAGGCATCGCAAAAGCGGACAAAACGAGCGCCCTTCACCGAGCTGTTAATGTCGAGCACTCCGGCAAGTGAAGCAGGCTGATTGGCAACGATGCCAACGGGGTGACCCTCCAGCGTGGCAAAGCCGCAGATGATGTTCGGGGCGTAGTCGGCATGCACCTCAAAGAAGTCCGCTTCATCCACAACCTCGCGGACGACATCCTTCATATCATAGGGCTGGTTGGGGTTGGCCGGAATGATGTGACGTAGGCGGTCGCAGGCTCGGTCAGATGCGTCATGGGTAGGCCTGACAGGGGGCTTTTCGCGGTTGTTCAGCGGCACATAGGACATCATTTTGCGCACTGCCAGGAGCGTTTCTACCTCGTTGTCAAAGGCAAAGTGCGCCACACCGCTGCGTGATGCATGCGTGTCGGCTCCGCCAAGTTCTTCAAACGTCACCTCTTCGTGCGTTACCGTCTTGACCACTTCGGGTCCGGTAACGAACATGTAGGAACTACCCTTGGTCATGAAAACGAAATCTGTCAGAGCTGGCGAATACACAGCACCGCCGGCACAGGGACCAAGGATCACACTTAGCTGCGGTACGACGCCGCTGGCCATCGTGTTGCGCAAGAAGATGTCGGCATAGCCACCGAGGGCTACCACACCCTCCTGGATCCGCGCTCCACCCGAGTCGTTGAGTCCGATCACAGGGGCACCGATCTTCATCGCCAGATCGAGCAGCTTACAGATCTTCTCTGCGTGGACCTCTCCGAGGGAGCCCCCAAAGGTTGTGAAGTCCTGCGAGAACACGCATACCGTGCGTCCGTGAATGGTGCCCGTGCCCGTCACCACACCATCGCCCAACGGACGCTGCTGCTCCAGACCGAACTTCGTCGAGCGGTGACGTGCCAGCATGTCCATTTCGGAGAATGATGCCTCATCGAGAAGCACTTCCAGGCGTTCCCGAGCTGTAAGCTTGCCCTTCGCGTGCTGGGCATCTATGCGCTTCTGTCCGCCCCCTAAAAGGGCCTCAGCCTTAAGCGCACGAAGTTTGTCGATTCTTTCGTTCACGGTGTTCTCCTCGGTACAGCGGCTCGAAAATAGGCAGTATTTTGCCCCCCATGATTCACCGCCTCATCCTTATGCTGTCAGCTCTGCTGCTGATGTTCGCCGTGTTTGGTTTTGTTTTTTCCTATGGCGCCTACCGCGGCGACAATGACGACGTGGGCATGGGCAACCTCGTTATGGGGCTGATCATGCTCGCTGCTTCGATTCTGACGCTGCTCACGGGCCTGCGCCTGCAGCGCCGGTTTGAGTCTCGCATCGATGATGCGATCGCTGCTCTCTCATCCCAGACTGGTTCTTTTGATGCCGCATCCTTTGCCACCAGGCTGAACATCTCCGTCGATGATGCCCGTGATATCCTCGGCACGCGCGCCCGCATCCGCGGCTGGGAATGCCATGAGCTCGAAGGGTATAATGCGAGGTATGTGGTGTGAGGTTTTAGGTTTTAGGTTTTAGGTTTTAGGTTTTAGGTTT
>CAYMTW010000100.1:0-3797 GCA_964393485.1 uncultured Melioribacter sp.
AAGGTTTTTGGTTCCGACGGTGCTGTGTATACGCCCGTCCCACAGGCACGTCAACGCGCAGCCATTTCGTTCCTGAAGGATTATGTCTTCACGACACCAACCTGGCTGATCGACGAAAAGGTTGTGCGACTTCTCTCCCCGTCTGACGTGGCCTCGCGTCTTTCGTCGATGCAGACGCGCATCCTTCGCACCGTCATCAGCTCCGACAAGCTCCTGCGTTTGCTGGATCAGCAGGCACGATACGGAGACACAGCCTACAGCGTGGATGAGCTCTATGTTGATGTGGAAGGGGCTATCCTGACAGAACTGCAGTCTGGCAAGCCAACGGACTACTACCGTCGAGCATTGCACCGCGCGTATGTGCAGGAGCTGATCGACAAAGCGGCCAAGCCAGCACCATCATCAGATGCATTCTCGATGATGTTCCGTCCGAACACCTACGGCACCGACGTGCGGGCCATTTCGCGGGCGCGTCTGTCTGCTCTGCGCAAGAAACTTATCACCATCAAGAGTGCAGATGCCATCACACAGGCTCATTACGAGGATCTGGCCCTGCAGATCCGTCAAGCACTTGAGGATACGGCCAAGTAATGAGGTCCTCGACGAAGGTTGTCTGGTTGGGCTATGCCAGTATTGCTCTTGCCTTTATCTGGGGCATAGGTATCGTGCCGGCCATCATGGCCCGTCGCATGTCGGCCGAGACTATGCCGTCGGCCATCGCGGCGCGTGAGATCAGTGACCTGCGTGGAGGTCGCCTTCTGGCCACAATTGGGCTTGGACTGAACATCGTGGTGATCGCCATGCTGATCTGGATTCAGATCTCAACACGCGTCCTGTAAAGCCCCTTAACCTACCGTAAATTGTCGCCGTTATGACTGCCATCATTCCCTGGATCGGACTCGCGCTGCGCTGCTATGTGGGTGGGTACTTTATCGTTGCAGCGGTGCCCAAGATCATTGAGCCTCTGGCGTTTGCAACATCGATCGCACACTATGGCATTCTTCCGAACTGGGCTGTAAATGCCTCAGCACTTGTTCTTCCATGGTTGGAGATCATCACTGGCATTCTCCTGGTTCTGGGTTACCGAGTGCGCCTCAATGCCATCTTCACCGGCGCAATGCTGGTGATCTTCACCTCGGCCGTGGCCTATGCCGTGGTCCTTGGGCTAAAGATCGACTGTGGCTGTTTCGGCTCGCAAGGGGGCGACGAAGTCTCCTGGTGGAAGGTGGGTAAAAACTCTATGATGATCGTGATGTGTCTGATTCTGTGGGAGTGGCCTAACACTGCTCTTTCGGTTGAAACCGGAGTGACGCCAAGCGGGTCAAAGACCGCATGAGCACGCACGGCACCGTTAATTCCTCGCTGCGTGACTGGATCGCCACGGGCGCGCTGGTCACCGACGGCTCTATGGCCCTCGAATTGGCCAGACGTGGCTTTACAGAACGTCCGTGCGACCGATACAACCTGACCTCGGGCGTCATTGTTGAGCGCATTCACAGCGAGTTCATCGATGCTGGCGCGCGGCTTGTGCAAACCAACACGTGGCACGCCAACCGCTTTGCTCTTGAGTCTTCGATGTTGGCCGCACGTGTGCATGAGATCAACCGCAAGGGTGCATGGCTTGCCCGCTCGGCAGCGGGATCGCGGGCACTCGTAGCGGGTGTGATAGGACCAAGCGGACGTCTGATGCGTCCGCTGGGGCCCATTGAGCCGGACGATCTACAGTCGAGCTTTCTTGAGCAGGTTTCTGCTCTGCTGGCCAGCAACGTCGATGCGCTCATGCTGAAGTCGTTCATTGATCTTGACGAGCTCGAAATCGCCATTGATGTCGTCCGCTCACAGAGTACACACATTCCGCTGATCGCCCTGAAGTCCTTCCCCGAAGATGGCTCCGTGCTTGCCGGAAGCTTCCCGTCGGATGTGGCGCACCGCCTGCGCGGACACGGCGTCCAGGCGATGGGGTCCAACGGAACGGTAGGGCCGCAGCGCATGATCGGGATCATCGAATCTCTGCGCGTATCTGACTTGCCCCTTGTGGCAATTCCCGACATCGGCATTCCGACCATCATCGACGGACAGCCGGTGTACAATGCCGAGCCGTCATACGTTGCCTCAGCCGCCAGACGTTTGGTCGAGCATGGGGCTGCCATTATCGGTGCAGATGGTGGAGCCAACCTCGAGCAGATCAGGGCCATTGCCGAAGCCGTCACTAGCGTCGAGATCGGCTCAGCACCGGTGTCAGCTAAGCGTGCACACGCCCACGAGGCTGACGTTCAGACGGAGCCCACACCGACCCCCTTCATGCAGGCCATCACCGATCGACGTGTTTTTACCGTCGAACTTGATGTCCCACGCGGACTCGACATGTCAAGCGTTATAGACGGTGCACGCTACCTCAAGCAACATGGCATCGATGCAGTGAATATCTCTGATGGCGCTCGTGCCCGGCTGCGCATGAGCCCCATTGCTATCTCCAAGCTCGTGTCCGAGCAGACAGGCATGGAGTGCATCTCACACCTTGCCTGCCGAGACCGCAACATGGTGGCCTTGCAGAGTGAGCTCATCGGAGCGCACGAGATGGGCATCCGGAACATCCTAGCTGTAACTGGCGACCCGACACACATTGGCGACTTCCCTTCTGCCACCAGCGTTTATGACGTGGACTCCATCGGACTCGTGAGAGCTCTGGGCAACATGAATCACGGCAAGGATCTGATGGGCAACCCGCTCGGCGCACGCACAGGATTCTGCATAAGCTGCGCCGTTAATCCTGTTGCCGAAGATCTCGATCGCGAGATCGACCGTCTCGTCATGAAAGCGGAGCAAGGGGCTCATGTGGCATTTTCACAGCCGATCTTCGATGTGGATCTGCTAGAAACCTTTCTCGACCGGATCAAGGGCATCAACATCCGCTTCATGCTGGGGATTATTCCTCTTCGAACGATCAGACATGCAGAGTTCCTGCACTATGAAGTACCAGGTATGACAATTCCAACCTGGGTGCGCGACAGAATGCGCACGGCTACTTCTACCGAAGAAGCCACCGACATCGGCATAGACATCGCCGTTGAGTTTCTCGAAGCGGTCCTGGATCGCGTGCATGGCGTGTACCTGATGCCCCCTTTCAAGAAGTATGATATCGCCGTTCGTATTCTCTCACGACTTGATTTGCAGAGGTAGACCATGGAACCAAACCAAATACCGCCACCACCGGGTCAGGGTCCGTCCCTGAATCCGTTTGGTCCATACCAGCCAACCATTGAGGACCTTCGGGCCGGCTTTGGTATACGCCTCGGTGCACTTGTCATTGACGGTGTGATTGCCACAATCTTTACTGCCATCATCACCCTGATCCTCTCTCCGTTCAACCTGCCAACTCCCGATTCGCTTCTCGAGGCGCAGGATACTGTGGATCAACTCATCGGTCTTTTGGGTCTGTCGGGAGATGATGGGTTATCGATAACCGAGCTCATGGTAAGCTCTACCTACGCCGGTGCCATCGGCGGCGTTTTGTACATGCTCGTAGAGGGCCTTACGGGCGCTTCTATCGGCAAGAGAATTCTCGGACTTACCGTGGCCCGTGCCGATGGAACGGCCGGGACGCAATCACTCTTTTTGAGCCGGATGTTCGTCAAGAACTCTGACCGCATCCTTCAACTGATCGCCATCCTGCCGCTTATCTCAATACTGTCGGGTGCTATTAGTGGTGCAGCGTCCACGATCGGCTTTGTGCTGTTCATCGGCTGCTTCCTAGCCCTTGGCCGCAACCGCATGGCCCTGCATGACATGGTCGTGAA
>CAYMTW010000101.1:0-3587 GCA_964393485.1 uncultured Melioribacter sp.
TTCATAGTCGCTTCGGTACGTGGTCAGAGAGCTTGTCGAGAAGCGAAACTACGCCAATGACATCTCCCGTCGCCCCCCCCTACTCGATAACCACTGGCGTGCTGAGCGAATTAGCAATGAAGCAGTGCTGGTGAGCTTTATGATGAAGGGCTTCAAGTTCAACGCGTCTGGACTCATCCGTGATCACCACACGCGGGTGAAGGACAATCCGGGAGAAGCGCCCAATGCCATTGCTATCTGATTCCAGTGTGCCTTCGGGCGAGTCCGAATAGCTCGTCACGACAACCCCGGCATCGGCACAGCAGTGCAGGAACCAGAGCATGTGGCACGAGGCAATGGAATACAGCAGCATGTCCTCGGGGTTGTACTTGGTAGCATCTCCACGGAACATCGGAGCCGATGAGCAGGCAAGGGGGTCCTTCCCGTCTGCAGAAAGAACGTGACTGCGCTCGTAGGCCGTGTAGCTCGACGTACCGCTTCCGGTGTTACCGATCCAGTCAATGTGGGCAACGAAGTGGTGGCTCATGACGGTAACTTATCTGTGTATGTGATGCTTCGCCCCCTTACAGACTCGGACCCAGCATGTCTTCCGGACGTACCCACTCGTCGAACTGTTCTTCGGTGAGCAGGCCAAGGGCAAGTGCTTCCTGCTTGAGCGTTGTGCCATTCTTGTGGGCGGTCTTGGCGATCTTGGCAGCGTTGTCGTAGCCGATGTGCGGATTGAGCGCCGTCACAAGCATGAGCGTGTTGCGGTTGTAATAGTCCAGACGCTCAACATTCGGGGTGATGCCAACGGCACAGTGCTCGTTGAACATCGTGCACGTGTCGGCAAGCAGGCGCGTGCTCTGCAGCACATTGTAGATGATGACAGGCTTGAAGACGTTAAGCTCGAAGTTGCCCGAAGCACCGCCGATGTTCACGGCCACGTCATTGCCCATCACCTGTGCAGCCACCATCGTCATGGCCTCGCTCTGCGTGGGGTTCACCTTGCCGGGCATGATGGATGAGCCGGGTTCGTTTTCGGGGATGGAGATCTCGCCCAGACCGCAGCGTGGACCCGATGACATCCAGCGGATGTCGTTGGCGATCTTCATGAGTGTTGCGGCAAGCGTCTTGAGAGCACCATGCAGAAAGACCAGTGCGTCGTGGGCGGCAAGCGACTCGAACTTGTTCGGGGCGGTCACAAACGGCAGACCCGTCAACTGGCTGATCGCAGCTGCCGAGCGCACGGCAAACTCGGGATGCGTGTTGATCCCCGTGCCAACGGCCGTGCCACCGAGGGCAAGCTCATAGACGCCGGCCATGGCCGCGTCGATCCGCTTGAGGTCGTTGGTGAGTGCCTGCACGTAGCCCGAGAATTCCTGACCCAGCGTGATGGGCGTAGCGTCCATAAGGTGCGTGCGGCCACTCTTGATAAGCCCCTTGAACTCCTCGGACTTGGCGGTCAGCGTGTTGCGCAGGGCCGTCACCGCCGGCACAAGGCGCGACGTCACACTGATGGCGGCGGCAATGTGCATGGCCGTCGGGAAGGTATCATTCGAACTTTGAGACTTGTTGACGTCATCGTTCGGGTGGACAGGCTTTTTGGAGCCCAACTCGCCCCCTGCCATCTCGATGGCGCGGTTGGCGATAACCTCGTTGACGTTCATGTTGGTCTGTGTGCCCGAGCCGGTCTGCCAGACGCTGAGTGGGAAATGCTCAAAGAGTTTACCGTCGATCACTTCGTCGCAGGCACGGACGATCAGGTCCTTCGTCTCCGACTTCAGCACGCCCAGGTCCGCATTGACCATCGCAGCAGCCTTCTTGAGGATGGCCATGCCCTGGATAACCTCGCGAGGCATGCGCTCTTCGCCAATAGCGAAGTGAATAAGCGAGCGGGCCGTCTGGGCTCCGTAATAGGCTGTTGACGAGACGCTGATCTCGCCCATCGTGTCGCGTTCAATGCGTGTACTCATGATCGTTACGTGCTGATTCGTGAATGATGCAATGTCAGGCCCGCACTGCCGAGCGCGGGCAAAAATACGGCAAGGGGCTTACCAGACGAGTCGACCGCTCAGACGCAAAGCTTCGATCGCTGCCGAGTAGGCGTCAAACTCGGTCTGGGCGCGGCGCGTGATGATCTCCACGAGGGACTGCTGAGACTGGCGAACGTCCATATCGTCCACAAGGCCCTGACGGTAGGCTTCGAGGGTGATCAATGCGTTGCGCTCGGCCGCTGACAGCGTCTGACGTTCCGTATCAAGCACGCGCCGTCCCTGCTCGTAGCGCTCGATGGCACCAGTAAGCTGCAGGCGCATTTGCGCGCGGAGATCGTCGATCTCGGCACGCTGACGAAGTGTCTCTACGCGCGCCATCTCCGATGCCTGCGCATCGGCGGCACCCCGGAAGATGTTGTAGCGCATCTGCAGTCCGGCGCTCCAGCCCGTTGTGCGATTCTCGAGAATGAAGCCTGCTTCGGTAATGTTATTCGTCAGCTGCAGGCCCCCTACCGCATCAACACGCGGCCAGAAGGTCGATGCGATCTGACGCTCGGCAGCCGTTGAGGCCTGCACCTGACGCTCGGCGGCCAGGATCTCGGGGTTGCGCTCCAGCATGGCCGACTCGAGTTCGGCTGCCGGCGGAAGCGTCGGCATGGACAGCGTAGTGTCGACGGCGAACGAGTCGCGCGTCTCACGCACGATCAGCGTGTTCAGTCCGACCCGCGAAAGCACCAGCGCCGTGCGCAGACGCTCCACCTGCGCGAGGACGTTGTTGCGATCGATCTCTGCCTGGGCTACGACCGTTGCCGAGGCCTGACCCTGTGCCTTGCGTGCTGTTGCGATCTCCAGGCGTCGCTCGGCCAGCACCAGCGCTGCACGCGCACCGACAAGGGCACGCTCGGCCGCTACCACGCCGGCATAGCGCGTCATCACGTCAGCGATCACGCGGGCGTAGGAGCCCCGTGCCCGCTCGCGTTCTGCATCGGCCAGATTCGACATCTGATCGTCAACGGCCATCATGCGGAAGCCATCGAAGAGCGTCCACTGCATGGTCGCATTGGCATTGATATTCGTAAAGCCCGCACCGGCACGGTCAATGTTCACGCCGCTGGCGGTGCGCTGCGAGATGTTGTTGACTCCAGTCACTCCATTGGCCGCTGCATCAAGCGTCGGATAGTATCCGGATTTACCACTTCGCTCCAAGGCATTGGCCGACGCCGAATCGAGTCGAGCGATCGTGAGCCGGAAGTTCTTGCGGATCGCTTCGTCAAGGGCATCAGCCATGGTGAGGCGCTGCGACATCAGCAAGGGGGCATGCAGCACGCAAAGGAGTGCGAGAGTAAGGTATCGAAGTTGCCGAGTGTTACGCATGCTTCACTCCCGAAGACTTCTTCAGCCTGGACATCACCACGTAAAGGGATGGAATGACGTAGAGCGTCAGGAGCGTTGAAATGATCATTCCGCCCACCACCACCACACCCATGCCGACGCGGCTTTCCGAGGCGGCACCGAGCGACAGCGCAATGGGCAGCGAACCGAGGATGGTGGCCAGAGACGTCATCAGGATCGGACGGAATCGCAGCGATGCAGCGTCAAGAGCAGCCTGGA
>CAYMTW010000102.1:0-3574 GCA_964393485.1 uncultured Melioribacter sp.
CGCGGATCTCCTGCTTGGTCACTCTCCCCTCCTCATGGCAATGATGTCCGGCACAACAATGGCAGCGATCAGCACGCCCCCTCCCAGCATCTGACGCATCGAGAGCGTCTCGGCTCCGATGGCAACAGCGATCACAGAAGCGGCAAGGGGCTCCATGGCAAAGATGATTCCGGCCCGCACAGGGTGCGTGTACTGCTGAAAGCGTGTCTGCACAAAGGTGGGGATGACGGAGGCAAAGATGGCGCAGTAGAGAATAGCCATCAGCACGGTGTTCGATGCAACCAGGCGCATCGAACCGTGACCAGTGAATGTGAACAGTGCCATTGATGCGAGCGCCAACACGACGGTGCCGGCAAACTGCAGCACCACGAGCGCATTCTGCTTGTGCGTGTCATCGCGTACCTCGGTCGTCCAGGTGTCGATGCACACAACATACACGGCCCAGATCATGGCGCTGACAAGGGTCTGCACATCACCAAGCTTAATACCCTGCAGCTCGGGCGATGTGAACAGATAGAGTCCGCCGAGGATCATCAAAATCGATGCCGCATGCGTACCCTTCAGACGCGTGCCATGCGTGATGCGCTGCACCAGCGGCACAAAGGCAACCATGGTGCCGGTGATGAAGGCCGAGGTCGATGCCGATGTTTCGGTCAGACCAAAGGTCTGCAACAGAAAGCCCCCTCCGAAGAGCAGACCAAGTATGCTGCCCCGACGCAGCGTGGTGCGATCGATGGATGTCACAGACCGACGCCAGATCAGCGCGCCTACCAGTAGCGCCAGACCAAATCGCAGGGCAACGAACACCGAAGGGTCGATCTCGGTCAGCGCTGACTTAATGACCACAAACGTGCCCGCCCATAGCACGGTGATCGCCGTCAGAGCGATCTCAGCGTGATGTCGCTGCATCAGCGTCCCGCAGCAGCTAGCAGGTGATGATAACGCACCACCGCCCGCATGCCCGTGTGGAAGTTCGACAGGTCAAAATGCTCGTCCGGAGAATGCGCGTTCTCGTTGTTCAGGCCGAAGCCCATAAGGACGGTCGGGACGTTGAGCACCTGATCGAACAGCAGCACCACGGGAATCGAGCCCCCTTCGCGGGTAAAGCGGCACTTGGTGCCGAAGGTTTCCTCAAGTGCGTGCACCGCAGCATGCATGGCCGGTGAGTCGCGTTCGACCAGCACCGGATCGGCCCCGTGCAGATCCTGCACCTGAACGGTAACACCGGCAGGCGTGATGGAGTTGACGTAGCTGATAAACTTATTGGCAATATCCTCGTGCTTCTGATGTGGCACAAGACGCATGCTGACCTTGGCCATGGCCTTTGCCGGAAGGACGGTCTTGGCACCTTCTCCGGTGAAGCCACCGAGGATGCCATTCACGTCCAGCGTTGGACGCGCGCCGAGACGTTCTATGGAGCTGTATCCTTCCTCACCGAAAAGCGTGTCCACGTTCACGTCGGCCTTCAGACGCTCGTCGCTATGCCCGAGAGCGGCAAGCTCTGCGCGCTCCTGGTCGGTAAGGGGCTTCACGTCGTCGTAAAATCCATCCACCAGGATATGACCGTACTGGTCTTTGAGTCGGGCAATGATCCAGGCCAGCGCATTGATCGGATTCTGCACCGCACCGCCATAGGAACCCGAGTGCAGGTCGCGATTGGCCCCCTGCACATCGATCTGCATGTAGGCCATGCCGCGCAGACTGTAGACGATCGACGGCTGACCCGGGGCAAACATGGAGGTGTCGGATACCAGCACGGAATCGCAGGCAAGCTTAGCGGCGTTCTCCTTTACGAATGGAGCAAGGTTCGGACTTCCGATCTCCTCTTCGCCTTCGATCAGCAGCTTCACATTGATCGGCAGACGACCTTCAACGGCAAACAGCGCCTCAATGGCCTTGATGTGCAGAAACACCTGCCCCTTGTCATCCGTTGCGCCGCGGGCAAAGACCTTGCCATCGCGGATAACGGGCGCAAACGGCGGATTCGTCCACAGATTCAACGGGTCCACCGGCTGCACATCGTAGTGACCATAGAACAGCACCGTCGGACCATCGGCGCCGGCGTCAAGACGCTCGGCATAGACGATCGGGTGACCCTTGGTCGGGATCACTTCGACGTGCGGCATGCCAATACCACGCAAGTGGCTGGACAGCCAATCTGCGCACCGTGATACTTCGGCGGCTGAATCGGGATCGGTGCTCACGCTCGGGATGGAGAGAAACTCGATGAGCTCGGCTTCAAAGCGCTCACGGTGCTGGGCAAGGTATTCGCTGGTGGTCATTGTGTCGAAACAAAGAAAGTGGGGTTGTAAGAATTCACTGTTATGGGGCTCACCCGGGCATGAGCATCGACTCGGCATAGACGCGTTCGTAGTGCGGCACGATGAGCGAGATGTCGAAGTTGTCGATCACGCGCCGACGTGCGTTCTCGCGGAAGATGGCCAGCTTCTTTGGATTGGTCAGCAGGTCCAGGCAGTACCTGGCCATGCGGTCAACATCGCCCAGCTCGGCGATGAAGCCCGTCTCGTCGTGCTTTACCACTTCGGGGATGCCGCCAATGTTGGTGGCCACAACAGGTACAGAACAACTCATGGCCTCAAGGGCGGAGAGACCAAAACTCTCCTGCTGCGATGGTAGCAGAAAGATGTCGGCAACGGAAAGGATCTCCGGTAGTGCTGATTGTTTACCCAGGAAGGTGACATGCTCCTCAACGCCCAGCTCGCGACATAAACGCTCGACGTCACTTCGCTCGGGACCGTCGCCGACCAGAACGAGCCGTGCAGGCAGCTTCTTGCGGACCTCTGATAGAATGCGAACGCAATCCTGCACACGTTTGACCGGACGGAAATTTGACACGTGCATGAGCACAAACTCGCCGTCACGTTTGAGGTGCTTGTGGAGGTGACTGCAGTCACCACGCTGGTAGAGCGTTGAGTCAACGAAGTTAGGAATGACCCGAATCGCCAGGTCCTGCCCAAAACTCTGTCGCGTCTTTTCGGCCAGGAAGCCCGAGACAGCTGTCACCACGTCACTCTTTTCAAGCGAGAACTTCACCAGCGGAAGAAACGTCGGCTCAAGCCCAACGAGTGTGATGTCGGTTCCATGCAGTGTGGTGACCAGGCGAAAGGGGCGCGTGGCACGGCTGATCTCGCGGGCCAGATAAGCGCTCACGGCATGCGGGATCGCGTAATGCACGTGTACAACGTCAAGCTGCTCGTACTTGGCAACGTCCAGGATCTTACCGGCCAGCGACAGTGTGTACTGGTTGAACTCCATCAGCGGGTACGACGGTGTTTCCACCTCGTGGTAGTAGATGTTGTCCTGAAACCTGTCCAGTCGCATAGGCTGCGCGTACGTGATAAAGTGCACGCTATGACCTTTTTTTGCAAGTTCGTGACCCAACTCCGTGGCCAGCACACCGCTGCCACCGTAGGTTGGGTAACACACCATACCGATTCGCATACACGTTCCTTCTCCCCCCCGCCAAGCCGCATCGATACACGCATGAGCTTCACGCCCTACCGCACGGTGACCTCGGAGAATAGCTTCGAAATTACCATCAAACGATCAGTCT
>CAYMTW010000103.1:0-3225 GCA_964393485.1 uncultured Melioribacter sp.
CGACAGTGGGCGCTTTACGATGCTGCCGACGCGGTTCCTTCAGGCAACTCGAGAGTTGGTGATTGAAGATGCTCAGGCCGGCGAGTTTGCCTTTGGAGTTCCTGCACCAGACCCTGGTGTGCCCAACCGGCCACAACTCAAGGATCCGGTGTACGATAAGAACATCCTTGCCGATTCAATGTATGCCATGCGTGTAAGTGTTCCCGGACGGAGCGACGCTCTGCAAGTGCAGGTATCGGATGAGAACCAATTCGGGAGTCTATTCCTCGACAGCACCAATCACGATGATCGCGTGATGCTCCGGGCCGGACTTACGCCACGCCGGTACTACTGGCGTGCGCGGGCTCGCACTCTTGACAAGTGGAGCGAGTGGTCATATCTAGAGAGCTTTTGGGTTGGGACACCCTATCTCTGGTTTGTGCGCCCAGAGACAGACGTGCAATGGATGCACGACAGTTCCTATGCGATCACCTGGCAGACAAACCTGCGTGGCAGCGTGCAGATCGACCTGATGCTTGGTGAGTATCCGATCACCACCATTAAGGACTCGGTGCCGGCTTCGGCACAGGGGTTTCTGTGGAAAGTGCCTGTATCGACACCAGTATCGAAGAACTACCAGATCCGCATTACGCCGAGGGAAGCCCCCTATACGAACATCACCGCAACCTCGAAGGCGTTCGTGGAGATCGTCACCTTTACCCATGTCGATGATGTTGCCGAGGCAGCGTCTCCAGTAACAGCCGCGCCGCAACCGGCCACGGATGTGCTGCGCATCAGCAACGTCGGTTCGGGTCTGAAGATGCTGCGACTCTTTGCCTCGACGGGTGAGCAGGTTGTGTCGGAGCAGTGTGATGGAACGCGACACGAACTTGATGTGCGATATCTTCCATCAGGCATGTACGTGCTGATGGTGGAGGACTTCCTCGGACGCACCTTCCGTCAGCGCGTGCTTATTCAGCGGTAGGAACGGGGCGCATCAGTACCCCGTGGGGTGGCCGTTCTTCTTACGCCACTCCATGACAGGCTTGAATGGACCGTACTTGTGTTGTTCGGGTGTGAACGAATCAGCATACGGCGGCCAGTAGTAGTCCACCGGCTTTTCCTTCAACACCGGATACTCAGCGTCAAGAGGCGGCTGTGGACGCTCATGAAGTTTATCATCGTTCACATAGGCAGCCACGTCAAACGCTTCTTCATCCGTGAGTACCGGCTTGTCCCACCGTGCAAGATCCTGCGGCATGTTGTACTTGATGAACTGCGCGGACTTGATCAGGCGGTGCATGGATGAGCCCGGCTGATAGGACAGTTTGCCCCAAAGCGGCGGATAGACGTAGGCGATACCGTCCTCCTTTAGAACGCCCTGCCCGTCATCACCATGGCAGCGCATGCAGTGTTGTTCATAGACCACTCGCCCCTTGATCGGATCGGCCGGACGATCCAGAAGTGCGATCTCTTTCAGTCGGTCTCCGGGTACGTTTCCGCCCACTGGAACATCCTTCCCAAGCCATTGCATGTAGGTGACGATAGCCACCATTTCCTTGCTGTCAAGGGGCATGGGGCGACCGTTCAACGGACGTTCAACGCAGTTGTTCACACGTTCTGCCAGCGTAAGGATCTTGCCTTCGCGGGCACGGTACTGCGGATAACGGGCGTGGGCCGAGAAGTAGTTCAGACCGTAGGGGCGTGTGCCGGCTTCGAGGTGACAGTTTTGACAGCCAAGACCGTTGCCACCGTACTTGCCAACCTTGCCCTTCGGTCCGAGGTAGTAGGGGAAGTTCACCAGCAGCTCGCGTCCATAGCGGATCATGTCGCCCGTGGCATTCTTCGGAATCGTGGAAGTATCCGGTGGAACGAACAGACTGTCAGTCGCTTTTGTGACGACGTCCGACTTTGGCTCCTGCGCCTGACGGTTGCAGGAACCGACTATGGCTGCAATTACTGCGAACGTGCAGAATGCGCTTATGGTCCAACCACGGGTTGACGATCTTTTTTCCATGCGACGATTCCTCCATGCAGGTTATACACGCGAGAATAGCCAATCGAGGCGAGAAACTTCATGGCCTCGTCGCTTCGTCTGCCCGAGCGACAGTAGAGAATCACCGGCCTGTCCTGTGGAAGCGTCTGCAGCTGCGCATGAAACTCAGCACTATAGAAATCCATCAGGCGAGCCCCTTTAATGTGACCCTGCTGATATTCCTCCGGCGTTCGCACATCCACGAGAATGATCAATGTGTCTTTGCGAATCATCTCCGCTACCTGACGTGCCGTTACATCGCCCCCTTCCTTGACCGGAGCACAGGTAACCACGAGCAGTGCGGAAATCACGAGCAGTGTGAGCATAGCTTTCCCTAATTTTCCCGATGCAAAAGACTGTCGTTGTGGCATTCGGTTACATCCTGTTTGGGATGATCACTTCGGTGTTGCCCTCACTCGCCGAGGAAGCCTCCGACACGTCCCGATCGGTCAAGCTGCAGATATTCGGTCAGTTTTGGGCCCGATACAACGAGAGCAACCCCCTGACGATGCAGCAGGGGGCACCTGTCGATAAGACGTTCGACATCGGAATCCGTCGCGCTCGTGTGCAGGCCTTCTGCACGGTGAATGAGCGCACAACGCTCTTCCTGCACTATGGTTTCAACAACATGAACACCAACTTTGCCTCCTCGGGCAACCGCAAGATCCAGGCGTTCTTCCACGACGTGTTTGCCGAGTATCGGGTCTTTGATGCCAACGAGCTGAAGCTCGGCGCGGGGCTGGCGTTTGTGAACGGACTCAGCCGGTATTCGCAGCCGGCTGTTATCGCCATGCCCACGGCCGACATCCCGGTGTTCGGTCAGGCAACCGTAGAGCAGATCGATATCTTCGGTCGGAAGCTCAGCCTGACAGCACGCGGCCAGATCGGTCCGATCGACTACCGCGTTGCGCTATCAGACCCGTTTCCAATAACCACCAACGGAAACCCGCAGAACCCCCTCGGCACATCGGCCAACTTTGCCCAGGTGGGGCATAGTCTGCAACAGCAGGCGTATGTGATTTGGCAGTTTCGCGACCACGAGCCCCATCAGGTATCGAACATGGCCGGCACGTATTATGGTCAGCGCAACATCCTCAACATCGCTGCCGGCATCATGCACCAGCCCCGCGCGATGTGGCGGGCGGTAGGGGGCGACACACTCTACGAAGACATGACGCTGATGGCCGTTGAGTCGATGTACGATGCACCCA
>CAYMTW010000104.1:0-3194 GCA_964393485.1 uncultured Melioribacter sp.
ATGATGAAGACCACCGGAGCAGCAAAGAGCATGGAGTCGAAGCGATCAAAGAGTCCACCGTGACCCGGCAGAATTCCACTCGAGTCCTTCACGACGGCGTCGCGCTTCAATAGCGACTCAGCGAGGTCGCCGATGGGACCAACAATTCCAACGGCAACGCCGCAGATGATCGCCGTCATTGGCGAAACACCCGGAAGCAGCCATGCGCTCATCCCCCAGAAGGCGAGCGTGGAGAAGATCAATCCACCGATAGCCCCCTCCCAGGATTTCTTCGGGCTCACCCGCGGGAACAGCTTGTGCTTGCCAATGGACAGGCCAACGAAATACGCGCCGGTGTCGGCAAGCCAAACCGATACGAAGAGCGTCAGCACCAGCGCCGCTCCACCATCAGCCCATGATCCAACCAGATCCGTCCGGCCAATATTCCTCAGTACGATCAACGGGGTCATGCAGAGTCCGATGTAGAGCACACCGAATGCCGTAAGTGCCGTGTTCAGGATCGCGTTCTCGCGTGCGCGGAACAGCTCGAACGACAGCGTAAGAATGGTGCCGACCAGCATCAGCATGCTGATCACCGCCGTAACGCCAAGGATGCCCCATTCCCCTTCGCCGATCATATTCAGCCCGACTTCGAGCAGAAGCACCAGCAGCCACACAAGGCCCACATTCTGGTTTGGGCTGGCGTGCTTGGACTCAGCCAGATTGTAGAACTCCCGCAGGGCCTGCACGGCGATGAGCGTAATGGCGACGGTGAAGAACCAGCCGCCCAGATAGACAACGCCGACGGCCAGCGGAATACCCACGGCAGCCACGGCAATGCGTTTTGTGAGGTTCGTCATAGTGCGAAGCTACGTAGTTTCGTGACCGATGAACGTGTACGACATAACAGATACCGACCCCCTCAACGTATTGTTGACCGGAGACATAGACTTCGTGCTCGAGTTTGCGGGCATCATGAAACGCAGCGGCGTGAACTTTGCGATCCTGCCGTCGATCGAAGCCCGGGACAGCTACGAGTATGAGATGGAAATGGAGTTTGAGCTGTCGGCGCTCGGCGGTCCTACCGCAGATGAGTACGGTGAGTTCGCCAGCTACATCGCCGAAGACCTGCGCGAAAACGTCAATGCCTATTCACACATCGTTGATCTGTCGATCACCACCCACACGGATCATCGTGTTGCCGTTGAAGTTGCCGCCTCGGTCAATCCGCGGGCAACGGTCATGGCCAGCGTGCTTAATACTACGGCTACTGAGTTCGGAATGTTCACCAACACCGCCCAGCGGGTTGTTGGCGTGGGCCTGGCCCCAAGTGTAATGTCCACGCTCACGACCATGGACATGTCAGCCGGACTCAATACCGAGCCCCATTACGTCGAACAGGCCAAGGAGCTTCTGCGCAGACTCGGCTACAGCGTCGAAGTCGTCCAGGACCGTGTGGGCCTTGTACAGATGCGCGTGCTGGCCATGCTCATCAACGAGGCGGCCTTTGCCGTCATGGAAGGCCTGGCCACACCGGAAGACATCGATAAGGCTATGACGCTTGGCGTGAATTATCCCAAGGGGCTTCTGGCATGGGCCGACGAGATCGGCATCGGCATCGTTACGCTGATCCTGGACGGACTGCGCCGCGAGTACGAACAAGAGCGGTACCGTCCATGCGTGCTGCTCAAGCAGATGATGCGGGCCGGCTGGGCCGGGAAGTCCACCGGACGGGGCTTCTACGTGTATGAGTGACCTGCCGAAGGTGCAGGTCTTTCTCGACTTCGACGGCACCATCAGCATCGGAGATGTGGGCGACGCCCTCGTCCAGACGTTTGGAGCGTTTGAGCCCCTTCACAGCGAGCTCCTCAACGGTCAGTTCACGGTAGCCGAGTATTACCGCCGTGCTGCCGCCAGCTTCTCCACCGAGGTAACCAACGAAGCGGTCACATCGTTCGTTGAATCCCGCGAACTCGACAACGGACTCGTAACACTCGTTGCGTGGTGCAGGAGTAATAGCTTTCCTGTAACGGTGGTCAGCGACGGATTCGACGTATATATCCAGCCCCTTCTCAAACGTGCTGGCATTCTTGAGCACGTGGAAGTATCATCCAACCGCCTCTCCCGTGAAGGGGGCTCATGGACGCCGTCATTTCCGGGAGCCAGCGAGTCCTGCTCGTGCTTCTGTGCATCCTGCAAGCGCAATGCGATCCTGTCGCGCATTGCCGATGATGACATCGTGGTCTACGTTGGTGACGGTCGCTCCGACGCCTGTGCCGTTCGGTTTGCCGACATCGTCTTTGCCAAGGACACGCTGGCCGCATTGTGCACGGCGGAAGGAATACCGCACCATACGTATCGGTCACTGACCGAAGTGCTGATCATCCTGCAGCGCCGCCTTGCCGAGCGCGACTTCCCGCGCCGACGTCAGGCGACACTCGCACGAAAGCGCGCCTTCGAGTCGGAATAGATTAAACCATTCCCGATCGGACGAGGTCTTGCACCCCGTTCATTCATTGGAGACTATCATGATTCGCCCCCTGATCATTGCCCTTACACTTGTTGCACTGGCTCTTCCGGCTCATTCCCAGGACCAGCGTGCAAAGCGCCAGGACGCCGTCAAGGAACTGCGGACCGACCTTCGCGCGTGGTACATGCGCGATGTGTTGCCCACGGTCAGCCGTCTGCATAGCGAATACAACGCTTCGCTTTCCCGCGAGGACCTTGCAACACTTACGCGTCTTCGTGCCGATGCCAAGCGTCTGCGCAACGATGTCCGCAAGGACATGCAGTCACTCAAGGGCGACTTCGAACGCGGCGGTCGCGCTGAACTCCGCAACCGTCTGAAGGATCTGCGCGAAAAGCATCGCGAAGAATACAAGCACATCGTCGAGCAGGTAAAGCCCATCGCCAAGCGGTCCCGCACGAAGCTCCGCGAGATCTTCGATGCCAACGAAGACAAGATCGAACAGTGGCGCGCCGAAGCCAAGAAGATCGTGGGCGACTGGAAAGATGACCACGATGACCTCGACATGAATGGCCGCGGCAACTCTCGTTTCCCACTCCTCGGTGGTGGCGATCCGCGCCGCTCAACTCTGCGGTTTATCCTGTGGGATGGAACGGTGGAGGAGAATGACTGAGTTACGGAATTACGGAGTGACCGCTGAGATGTCATCCCTGCGAAGGAAGGCATCCATGCGTGATTGTGTCATCCC
>CAYMTW010000105.1:0-3102 GCA_964393485.1 uncultured Melioribacter sp.
ATACGCGAAGGGAAACGGCATGTCCAGGCATCAACTGAGTGAACATAAATCTCACCGATCATCGATGCATCTCGTGATCTTGAGAAGCTTCCTGTTGATCATATCAATACTGGTGTCAATCAGCAGTGCCAGGGCGTGGGTGTATTCCGAACACCGCGACATCACCGTTGCTGGGGTTTTGCGTCTGGACGCACAGCGGCGTATCCGGCTGGATTCGATTTGGAGCTGGGCGCGAATTGGTAATGAGCACCGGCTTCCTACGTCGATCATCATACAGACGCCTCCGGAATCCCCCAACTATATCGACTGGGGAGCGTGGCCTGCGATCGCTGGCGACCACTCGTGCTCGTCTTCCGAAATGCTGCGTACGATAGTGAAATCAGATTGGATCCTGAATGTAGCCCGCGTTGCGGAGCGTTTTAAACGCAGGGTGTCTTTGGTGCACGATAAGTTCGCAAGGGAAAATGCGCTGCGCGACCAGGATCTTCAGCTGCAGCGGTCTGACCCCGAGTACGCTACGAGAGCCGGTTCAAACAATGTTCATTTTCTTCTACCACGGGAATCACCAGCAGAAGAACTAGAAGAGTATCTCCAGCGGTGTCTTTCTCAAGGAGGCGAGATCAATGCTCTCAGCACCTACTGCTGGTATCACTACCGAGCAATGGCAAAGGCCAGGAGGCTGAGTGATCCGTCCCTCACATCTACCGATAGAAGCAAGCTCGCACTATCAGCGCTTGCTGACGAGGGGTTTGCATTGCATTTCCTACAGGATGTCTTTGCGGCAGGACATGTAGCCGGTACATGGGGCGAGACCTCGGTTCGCAAAGGGACACATGACTACTACAATGAACATGGATACGAGACCCTTACATGGGGTAGCACTCCCATTGTTCTGATGGGAGATGCCTTCTTAGGCCAGGAAGATGTTGCCGCACCAGCCAAGGCTGTAAGCATCAGTCTGGCACAGGTCATCGATGCATTTGCTGGTTCTGCGGCCTTCGTCGGACATGAGTTCAACGATCGCGAGATGGACGGTCTGCTCTCCGTGGATTCGGACACCCTCAATGTTTGCAGAAACCTAGACATACCGGGTAAGGTTACAGGCAGTCTCTTGCACGATCAAATGCTGGCCGTTCTTCGTCAGACGCCTGTACCGGCATTGAAGTCGGGTCACGGTGAGCTGCCACGATTTCGATCAGAGATTGGTGGGTTCATCGGGCTATCAGCATCTATGCGTGCATCATTGTGGAATGATGACTTCGATCATTTAAAGATGAAACCATTTGTGATCGCCTCGCAGGCACTCAATGTGCGTATTGGTTTTGGGCTCGACGGCATCACGAGTACGACCAATGACGGGACGATGTTCCTGGAGATCGGGGCAGCGAAAGACAATGCATCACCCTCGGAGATCACGCTGGACTCTTCCTCGCGCGTGAGAGGAGCGATCTCTTCTATTCCATCGCGAGCATCGATCTCAACACGCATACGAATGCCCTTCTATCTCTTACCTGGGGACTTGATCCTCGGTGCGCTTCTTGTAGCACCATTCTCATTTGATACCTATCAACAGATGGTTGTGACCGCGGTAGGAGGGGGCCTGATTCCCTGGCAGGCCGGGGTATCGACCTCGATCGGTCGTTTACAGTTTGTACTGGGTCGTGAAGTAGGGGTACATTTTTATGGTTTTCTGAGCGGAGGTCAGCAGATCAGAATGTCTGACCCCACTCTTCCCGGGCGACAGCTTTCGGAGTTAGTGGACGCGCGCACAATCCAGATCGAAGTGCCGATCTTCGAATGGCGTCCATTCCGCACGTTTTCGCTCGACCAGAGCAGCAGTATGATCGTGCAGGTTTACGGAGCGGTTGACGTTCCGGTGTATTGGAGAAGTAACAGCGTACCGCCAACTCCCCTTGACCTTCCTACGAACGTTGCTGTTGGTGTTCGCGGAGCGTTTGACTGGCGCTTTTACTATTGACGTGATACGGTTGCTCACTACAGCCGCTCGATGGTTCTCCAGCTGCGGCCGATCTGCCTGACTAGCAATGATTCCTTGATACGCTGATTCTGGGCCCGCACCAATATCTTTGACCTCGCGAAAACACCATTCTGTGAGGCCCGTATCGTGAAAACTGCACTATCCTTGATCATTGCACTGTTTGCCGTTGCTGGCAGTGTACATGCACAGCTGTACATCATGATGAAAGACGCGCCGTTTTACCGGGAAAAGCTCCGGGCGGACAGTCCAACAAACATTGAAGCGGTTTTATCAGATCCAGATCTTATCGCTGAGGAGTACAACTTTCAGCTGTATGTGCAGGATGGAGATGGAATTCGCACCCTACAATCGCAAGTCGGCCCTAAGTGGTGGATGCCGGTCACATTGTACTACATACCATCCGTACCCGAACCTCAAGTGGCCGTTACTGTTCGAGTCCGACATAAGTACAGCGGCACTTCCTATACGCTTACGCAGTCAGCCCCAATTCAGTTCATCAGTTCAGATCTGAAGTTTATGGAGCTCAAGCCCTCAGGGTGGGGCTTCTACCCCAATCTCATCCCGAAGATTGTTGGATGGGAGCAGGGTGCGATCTACGATCTGTTTACGGTACAGCCTAAACGAACTCGAGAGATCATCTGGCAGATTGGGCCGATGGGTGACACCATCAAGCGCAAGGAAGTAAAGGGTAACCCATACATCTCGCAGGCAACCACCGATACCGTTTACAGCAAGAATTGGCCTGGTGCACGGAGATTGCGCGCCACGATGTTCTACGAAGGGGGTCCGAGCGATGGCTACACCATAGAATCAAGCATTCCTGATTCCATACCGGAGTTTTCCGTTGAAGCTTCACTCGGGTTTGGACCTTTCAAAGCCGGCGTTGATCAATTCAACACATTTGTTGTTAAGGGGCTGGGTGCAATGTGTGACTCTGTCATCTGGACGATCCAGTATGAGACAGACAATGGAATGGTTCGGACGCCCCTGAGGATAACTCGTCCGTATGATGCTACGAAAGACAGCATGCACGTTGTGCTGAACATGCGCGACATCAGTCCGAGGTCTGCACTTGTTGTCACGGCGAAGTACGGCATCTTTCT
>CAYMTW010000106.1:0-3046 GCA_964393485.1 uncultured Melioribacter sp.
TGCCTTTGTTGATGGCAATAAACGAATAGCTGCGGCTTGTTTTCTCCTTTTTCTGAGGGTCAACGAGAGACTCCAGAATGACCATGGAAGGAGTGTTCTCAGTAATGATGGGCTGGCCAGGCTAACACTATTTGTAGCATCCAGCGATGCCAACCAGATGGAGACGGTTAAACGCGTTATCATGAGCGTCCTCAATCGCGGACTCAATAGACCGTGAGGTCTTAAGAGATCAGCGAGGATCCCGCATACTCAGCTGAATCGCCCAGGATCTGTTCGATGCGCAGGAGCTGGTTATACTTTGCAACACGGTCGGTGCGGCATGGGGCTCCTGTCTTGATCTGTCCTGCGCCCAGGGCCACGGCGATATCGGCAATAGTGGCGTCCTCTGTTTCGCCGGAACGGTGCGAGAGCACGGCTGAATAGCCGAAACGTTGGGCAAGGGCCACGGCATCGAAGGTCTCGGTGAGTGTGCCGATCTGGTTGACCTTTACGAGGATGGAGTTGGCTACTCCTTCGGCGATGCCCTTTGTAAGGAAGTTGACGTTCGTCACAAAGAGGTCGTCGCCCACAAGCTGCACCTTGTCGCCAATGGCATCGGTGAGCATCTTCCATCCCGACCAGTCGTTCTCGCCCATTCCATCCTCGATGGAAACGATCGGATACTTCTCAACGAGGCTGGCGTACCATTCCACCATCTGCTCGGCGGACTTCTTTTCCTGCGTGCTCTTGTACATCACGTAGGAGCCGTCCTTGACCATTTCGCTTGCGGCCACATCAAGCGCCAGCATCATGTCTTCACCGGCTGTGTATCCAGCCTTGTCAATGGCTTCGAGGATCACATCGAGTGCTTGTTCATTCGACGCAAGTGAAGGGGCGAACCCGCCCTCGTCACCGATGGAAGTGCTTAGCCCCTTGGCCTTCAGCACACTCTTGAGAGCGTGATAGGTTTCCGTTCCCATGCGGAGCGCTTCGGAGAAGGACGTTGCCTTCACGGGCATGATCATGAACTCCTGAATGTCCACGTTGTTATCTGCATGACGTCCACCATTGAGGATGTTCATCATAGGCGTCGGCAGGAGCGTAGCACGCACGCCACCCAGATATTGGAAGAGTGGCAACCCGTGGAATTCCGCCGCCGCCTTGGCAATAGCCATCGATGCACCCAGCATCGCGTTCGCACCAAGCGCCGATTTTGTTTCCGTGCCATCCAGAGCGATCAAGATCGAATCGATCTGACGCTGGTCTCCGGCATCCATGCCGATGAGCGCCTCGGCGATCGGACCGTCCACATTTTCAACGGCCTTCGTAACGCCCTTGCCCAGATACCGGCTGGCATCTCCATCACGAAGCTCTACCGCCTCGTGCTCGCCCGTGCTCGCACCCGATGGCACGGCAGCACGACCAAACGAGCCGTCTTCAAGGATCACATCAACTTCAACTGTGGGGTTTCCGCGTGAATCAAGGATCTCACGGGCAAAGACATCGGTGATGGTGGACATAGGAAGAGAGTTACGAGTGACCAGTTACGAGTGACGAGTGACCAGTTTTGTTATGATGGACCGACCTGTTTGATCTGGTGTCACTTGTCACTCGTCACTTGTCACTTGAAATTGTGTTGAACTTCAACTCATCAATTCGTTTAGCGAGTTGAATATCGAGAATCGTGATGCCCCCTTGGTCGTGTGTGCTGAGCGTAAAGCGAACCTTGTTCCATCCGAAAACCGAGATGTCCGGGTGGTGGTCCATGCGTTCAGCGATGATCGCTACAGCATTCACAAGTCCGATGGCGGCGGCAAAGTCCGATGTTGGTATCTCACGAACAAGTGTGGCGCCTTCACGGCGCCACAGGGGAATGTCTGCGAGATGATCGAGCAGTTCCTGCTCGCCAAGGGGAAGGGGGCGTGGCATTGCGAACCAGCTTAGTTCATCTGAGCGTTGAGCTTTTCGGTGATGTAGGCCTTTGGCACGGCGCCAACGATCGTGTCGACCACCTTACCACCCTTGAATATCAGCAGGGCTGGTATCGAACGGATGCCGAACTCCATGGCGATTCGAGGGTTATTGTCAACATCGACCTTGGCGATCGTTGCCTTGCCGGAGTATTCCAGAGCAAGTTCGTCAACGATCGGAGCGATCGCGCGGCAGGGTCCGCACCATGCGGCCCAGAAGTCTACGAGTACAACGCGACCCGAGTTGATCTCGGTGTGAAATGATTCATCGGTGAGATGCGTGGCGTGTGCCATGGAGACCAGATCCTTGAACGAAATGAAGATTGAAGTGCGCGAAGTTACGGACTCGTAACGTCATCCCGCCATGGCTTCGATGACCATGGCCACCGTCTGGGTAGCCCCTTTCAAATCATCCAGGCTGCCGGAGTTATCGATAACGAAATCTGCCAGGCCGCGCTTTTCTTCCATAGGGATCTGCTCGGCCATGCGTCGCTCGACATCCTGGCGG
This sequence comes from uncultured Melioribacter sp., assembly GCA_964393485.1. Classification (GTDB taxonomy): domain Bacteria; phylum Bacteroidota; class Ignavibacteria; order Kapaibacteriales; family Kapaibacteriaceae; genus UBA10438. Next base: position 2,458 of record CAYMTW010000106.1, read on the forward strand.
GTGAGTCCGGAGCGTTGCAAGACGCGGTCGATGCAAGCCTCGTGTGGCGCATCAACAACGATGATGTAGTCAAACCCTTCTTCGAGATCGATCTCATAGATGAGCGCACTTTCAATGGCTACAAAGGCCGTGCCCTTCTCTTCTTCCTGCTGGATGGCCTCCATATGGGCTTCCAGCACCCGTGGATGGACTATGCCGTTGAGCGTTGCCAGGCGCTTACCGCATTCCGGGTCGGGTCCGAAAACCAACGTCGAGAGCAAGGGGGCGTTCACACCGTTCGGGGTCAGCACCTGCTCTCCGAACGCCTCGGACAGCTCCCGGCGCACATCCGGATCGGCGGCCATGATGGCCTTGGCCGTCTCATCAGAGGCATAGACCGTCCAACCCCGTTCCTTCAGGATCTTTGATACAGCGGACTTGCCCGTCCCGATTCCGCCGGTAATTCCAATGAGTACCATGTCGCAAAGCTACTGTATTCCCCATTCTTCATATATTTGCGGCTCTGAATTCCAGAACGCACCGTTCGTCTAGGGGTTAGGACACCGCTCTTTCACAGCGGTAACACGGGTTCAATTCCCGTACGGTGTAC
>CAYMTW010000107.1:0-3011 GCA_964393485.1 uncultured Melioribacter sp.
TAGCCATTTGCAGTTTTTTGTGCAGTTCGTGTGTCGGCCATAAGCCGGCACCAGTAGAGAGTTTGTCAGAGTTCACATACAATGAACCTGATGGAATCCTGAGCTTAGACCCCGCACAAGCATCCTACCGCAGCGCGTTATGGACGTCTTCACACCTTTTTAACGGTTTGGTAGAGCTCGACTCAGCACTCCGTATAGCCCCTTGTCTTGCAAGGAGTTGGAGCGTTGACAAAAGCGGATTGACATGGACGTTCCATCTTCGGACGGACGTTCAGTTTCATCCAGATGCATGTTTTGGGTCTTTTCGAACGCGACGCGTGGTTGCCCGGGACGTCAAGTACAGTCTCGAGCGAATCCTCGATGCGCGAACGAAATCGACAGGCCTTTGGGCTTTCCGCACGACCATTGCCGGCGCTGATGACTTTCATCGGGCAACGCGGGCAGGACGTACGGGATCCGTTGAAGGTATCACGGTCGTGAATGACTCTGTCATCACCATCCGGCTCACAAAACCATTTGCTCCGTTTCTGGCCGTTCTTACCATGCCATACGGCTCGATTATTCCGAGGGAAGCGATCGAAGCGTATGGGGCCGATTATGGACGACATCCCGTTGGTACGGGCCCGTTCATGTTCGGATTCTGGAACCAGGACCGAGAGCTCACGTTGAGCCGAAACCCACACTATTTCAAAGCTGACCCCTCTGGTCGGCGTCTGCCGTACCTTGAGAAGGTTCACGTAACCTTTGTGCGGGATCCAAAGAGCGAGTTTCTCGAATTCACCCACGGTGCGTTCGACGTGATTAGCTCTGTTGACGAGTCCTTTTCACCGAGTGTCTTTGAACCCGATGGCCGGCTGCGTCATCCGTACGATCGATTCAGAGTGTTGCGCACTGCGGCCAACACGATCGAGTATTACGGTATCCTTCTGGATACGACGCTTCCGGCGGGGCGCACCTCGCCCCTTGCTAGGTCAAAAGCTCTCCGTCAGGCATTGAATTGTGCGATCGACCGGCACAGGATCGTTACGTATCTCCTCAGTGGGCGTGGCATTCCGGCATATCACGGCGTACTTCCGCCAACCATGCCGGGGTTCAACGACTCCATTGAAGGGTACCGCTATGATCCCGATCGTGCCCGTCGACTTCTAGCCGAAGCTGGGTATCCGAATGGGAAGGGGCTTCCAAAGCTCCTGTTGCAGCTGGGAAACAGCCAGCGCACCGCCTCGATCGCCGAGGCCGTGCAGGCGCAGTGGAAAGACATCGGAATCGATGTGGAGCTGCGTCAGGTGGACTTCCCACAACACCTTTCAATGGTGCGAGCGGGTGAACTGGCGCTGTGGAGAACAAGCTGGATCGGTGACTATCCCGATCCGGAGAACTTCATGGCCCTGTTTATCTCGAACACCATTGCTCCGAAGGGTCCCAATACGACGCGTATCCATCGGACGGATCTTGATTCGCTGTATGACGCAGCGCTTTCACCCCGTCTTGACGACGCGTCTCGCAATGCCCTGTATTCCAACATGGAACATATCGTTGTTGATGAAGCACCCTGGGTGTTTCTTTATTACCACGTTGTTCTACGCGTTTTTCAGCCCCATGTCAAGGGGCTCACACTCGACGGTTCCGACCGACTGATCCTTGAACGGGTCTATAAAACGGCTGACCGTGAGATTGTTTCACCCTGAAGTTTGAAGGAGGCATGTGATGATGATGAAGCTGCCTGGCATGACGCTCCTTTCAATCCTTCTCACGTTCGTGTTCGCGCTCACCAGCGTGCTCCCCGAGATCGCCTCGGCCAATCCTGTGCCGGCGGCTGCCAAGTCCGCCAAGGTGGCCAAGAGCTCTCGCAAGCCGTCACGCAAGAAGCGCTCACGTCGGTCCAAGTGCTCTCCCGCCGCCCGTGCGGCCGGAAAGCGTCAGGCGATCGACCTGATACGGACGCAAAGCCCCGAGCTGTGCCGCCTTACCGGCATTAAGATGGCTCCGGGAGACTCGATCATCAATACGGCTGAGATCCTGCACAACGATGGGGAACTCACCGATGTTCAAACCGGCGAAAATCTCCCATACGAAGAAGGCGAGATCATTGCCGAGCTTGAGCAAGAGGACGATGTGACGCCTGACCTTGAGGCATTTCGATCGCTCTGGTTGACGATGATCGATGAGAAGGACGGCGGAGCAACCCAGACCGGGGTGCTCCCGAAGCAGAAGCTTGCCGATATCGTGATGGAATGGTTGGGCACGCGCTACCACTTTGGTGGTATGGCTCGTACTGGAATCGACTGTTCCGCCTTCACGCAAATGCTGTTTTCCTCAGCACTGAACGTCACGCTGCCTCGCACATCGGTTGCCCAGGCGACCCTTGGCCAGTCAGTAGGACGTCGATCAGAGCTCCAGTTTGGAGATCTGGTCTTCTTTCACACACGCTCACGTCGGGGTATCTCCCACGTAGGCATGTATCTCGGCGACAACCTGTTTGCTCACTCTTCATCGCGCTACGGCGTGACGATCTCCTCACTCGAGTCGACGTACTACTCGAAGCGATTGGTCGCCGCCCGCCGTATCGGTGAAGAAGATATTGCACGCCTGGCCGGTTCGGCCCAGTCGTCAAATGTGAACTGATGTTGCCGCTGCGCTAGTCCAACGAGTTGCGAGTTACAAGTGACGAGTGACGAGTGACAAGTGACAATTGATTATCGAGAACTGTAAAGACCAAAAAGAGCGTCGTGCAACTGCTGCATGACGCTCTTTTTCTTTTTACCTGCTTGGTCACTCGTAACTCGTCACTCCGTAACTCGTACCTCAGCTCTCTCTCGTCCTTCTCTTCGTGCCGCGTTGATTCATCTTGGTCTGCGTGTCTTCGACAAGCTCAAGGGTTTCGATGAGATCCTGTTGATCCTGCGAAAGAGCGAGATCGATCATGCGTTTTTCGGTGTTGGCCTTGACGATCCGAACGCGCACGAGTGAGCCATAGCGGAAGAGGCGCTTGGTGCGCCGACCGTAGATGC
>CAYMTW010000108.1:0-1134 GCA_964393485.1 uncultured Melioribacter sp.
CCGGTAGGGGGCTGCTCCAGCCATGGCAGATCGGAAACATCAACGCCAAAGCTGGCCACCTCAAGGATCAGACTCGAGCAGTCGGCAACGAGGATCTCGCTGGTGCGTCGCTCCGGCAGCTGATCGTGGTCTCTCTCCGTCCACAGGCGGATGCAGCGTCCGGGAGCGGTACGTCCGGCCCGCCCCTTGCGCTGTTCTGCGGCATCCTTGGATACGTTCACCGTTGTCAGATGCGTCATGCCCGACCGCGGATCGAAACGGGGCTCCCTGGAGCGTCCACCGTCAACGACCGTGCGCACACCATCGATGGTGAGCGATGTTTCGGCGATGGCCGTCGACAGGATCACGCGGCGCAACCGTGAGGCCGGACGCAGCACAGCGTCCTGCGCGTCGGCCGCAAGCTCGCCATGCAGGATCATCACTTCAGCGCCATCAAGCGCATCAGATCGGCCAAGCAGCGCCTCCTGCGTGCGGCGGATCTCGGCCTGGCCCGGCAGGAAGCAGAGAATGTCGCCCTCGTCGTCACGAATCGCGTCGCGCACAGCCGCCGCCAACAGCTCGTGAAGGGGCTTGTCGGAGGCACTGCGCAGGTAGGTTGTCTCCACCGGAAACGTTCTGCCCTGACTCGTCACACGCTCAGCATCGGGCATGATCGTAGCAAAGTTTAGCGACCCGATCGTGGCCGACATTACCAGCACACGCAGATCACTTCGGAGCAATGCACGAGACGTGAGCGTCAGTGCAAGCCCTGTATCAGCATTGAGAGACCTCTCGTGAAACTCATCGAAGATCACCAGCCCTACGCCGTTCAGCTCAGGCTCACGCGCAAGCTGCCGTGTGAGCACGCCTTCGGTCACCACCTCAATACGCGTGGCCTCGCTCACCGCCGTTTCCAGCCGCATCCGATACCCAACCGTCTGCCCGACCGGTTCCCCCAGCAGCGATGCCATCCGCCGTGCTGCGGCCTTGGCCGCCAGACGTCGCGGCTCGAGCATCACGATCTTCTTACCAGCAAGCCACGCTTCATTCAGCAGTGCCAGCGGCACCATCGTCGTCTTGCCCGCCCCAGGGGGCGCTTCCAGAATGCACGGCACGTTCCGCGATAGCACCTCGCAGATGTCGGGGAGAACGGAG
>CAYMTW010000108.1:1234-3001 GCA_964393485.1 uncultured Melioribacter sp.
TTCCGTAATTCCGTAATTCTCAGACGTATTCTTCGATCGACGGGCACGTGCAGATGAGCACGCGGTCTCCGTGAGCGTTGTCTACGCGGCCGATGGATGGCCAGAACTTGCGGTCGCGCACCCATGGGAGCGGGAAGGCGGCGGTCTGACGAGAGTATGCGTGTTCCCACGTGTCGGCGGTGACGACGAACATGGTGTGCGGGGCGTTCTTCAGCGGATTGTCCTTGGCATCGATGGTGCCTGTGCAGACATTCTCAATTTCGGTACGAATCGAGAGGAGCATGTCGATGAACCGGTCGAGCTCGGACTTGCTTTCGCTTTCGGTTGGCTCGATCATGATGGTGCCCGGAACAGGGAAGCTGAGCGTTGGTGCGTGGTAGCCGTAGTCCATCATGCGCTTTGCAACATCCTCGGCTTCGATGCCGCCGCGCTGCTTGAACTCGCGCAGGTCCACGATCATCTCGTGTGCACAGCGTCCGTTAGTGCCGGTGTACAGGATAGGGTAGTGCTGTTCTATGCGACTCTTGATGTAGTTCGCATTCAGGATCGCGCGCTTGGTGGCATTGGTAAGCCCCGTGCCACCCATCATGCGGATGTAGGCCCAGGAAATCAGCAGTATGGACGCCGAGCCCCATGGTGCAGCGGAAACAGGACCAACGTGGTTGACGTCGATCGGGTTGATGACCGGATGCGACGGCAGGTAGTGGGCGAGCTCTGCCGTGCAGCAGATCGGACCCATTCCCGGACCGCCCCCTCCGTGAGGGATGCAGAAGGTCTTGTGCAGATTCAGGTGACACACGTCGGCGCCGATGGTGCGCGGCGACGTCAAGCCCACCTGGGCATTCATATTCGCACCGTCCATGTAGACGCGTCCACCATGCTCGTGCACGATGGCACAGACGTCCTTGATGGCTTCTTCAAACACGCCGTGCGTTGATGGGTAGGTGACCATCAGAGCGGCAAGGTTTGCCGAGTTGGCTTCGGCCTGCGCGCGCAGATCGGCCACGTCAACGTGACCATGGGCGTCGCTCTTGACGACGACGACCTTCATGCCGGCCATGACGGCCGAAGCGGGGTTGGTGCCGTGGGCTGATGATGGAATGAGCACTACGTTGCGGTGCTGCTCGCCCCGTGCATGGTGGAAGCCGCGGATGGCAAGGAGTCCGGCATACTCGCCCTGTGCACCGGCATTGGGCTGCAGCGAACAGGCATCAAAGCCGGTGATCTCGTTCAGCCATGTGCTGAGCTCGGAGAAGATGCGCTGGTAGCCCTGGGTCTGCGACGTTGGCGCAAACGGGTGAATGCGATTGAACTCCGGCCATGTGATCGGGATCATCTCGGCCGTGGCGTTGAGCTTCATCGTGCACGAGCCGAGCGAGATCATCGAATGCGTCAGCGACAGATCCTTGTTCTCCAGACGCTTCATGTAGCGAAGCATCTCGTGCTCTGTGTGGTAGCTGTTGAACACCGGATGCGTCAGGTAACTCGACGTGCGAGCAAGCGAAGCAGGCAGGCCACTTGTGGCTGTGTGAATGAGCTCTGCAGCAGATGGCGCAGAAGCCCCCTTCACCGAAGCAAAGGCATTGAGAATGTCCTGCACGTCGGCAACGGTCGTCGTCTCATCAAGCGACACGCCCACACAGGCGCAGTCACCACGGTAGCGCAGGTTGATTGAACGGGGCTCGCAGGCCGCACGCACCGATTGTTGATCGGCGTTAATGCAGAGCGTGTCGAACCACGTGTCGTTGCACATGGTGTAGCCGAGCG
>CAYMTW010000109.1:0-2826 GCA_964393485.1 uncultured Melioribacter sp.
CGACAAGAAGAACCTCAAGATGAAGCTGATGTGCGTGCGAGGGGGCTCTCCCGACATTACCTCGGTAGAAGATGAGGAACTGGACGAGACGCATGAAGCACTCTATCCAAACCCGACAAATGGCTACGTCTCGGTTCCACCGGGCACCGTCCGTGTTGATGTCTTCAGCGTAACAGGAACTCGTGTTTTCTCCTGCGGCGAAGCAACCTCACTCGACCTGTCGTCGCTGCCTGTTGGTTCGTACTATTGCACACTTCTGGATAACCACAACGGCATCCGGACCCTTTCCCTGATCAAACGATAATCCTTTCAGGAACCTCATTGATGAAACATCTGCGAGTGCTCTGCACACTCCTCGCTACAACCTCGATCCTTGCAATAGCCCAGCCGACGCACCCGGCCATCACGTCGTGGATCCAGAACACCACTGGCATCACCGGACGCCATTACATGAAGGGCAACCCGACGCCGATGGTCGATACCTTCCAGGCAAACTGTCAGCTGGTTCAGTACTCGGCCGACTACTCCTACGTTCGGTGCAATGGCATTCCGGCCTATGTGATCGGTCCCTATCAGGATGGTAATCCGGCGCAGGCCGTCGGGCGCAACTACCTCTTCAAGATCCCGCTGAAGCCGCAGGTTCAGACAGCTGCAAAGACGGCAGTAGGACTTGGCCACATTGCTGTGCTCATCAACGGCGTGCCGGTCTATAACTACGCCGATGCTCGGTCGTATAACAACGGCAACGTGTGGCATCAGAACGCCATTGTGTTTGAGCGTACGGGCTTCGATTGCGCTAAGGGTCACCCAGCCCCCTTGCAGACGGGTCCGCCGGGCATGGGCGGAGGCGGCACGCAGGGTCAGTACCATCACCATCAGGACCCCTCGGCTTTCAACATCGCCAAGGTCAAAATGTCGGACGTGTGCGACATGTACCTGGCTGACGGGCTCTACGTGCCGGATGCCAGCAAGCACGGTCCGCTCATCGGCTACTCGTTCGACGGCTATCCGATCTACGGCGCCTATGGATGGGTGGATGAAGGGGGCAAACAAGTCGTCAAGCGCATCACACCAAGCTACCGCCTGCGCACCATCACGGAACGCACAACGCTGGCCGATGGAACAAAGCTCACGCAAGCACAGTACGGTCCAACACTTGCTGCCCAGCCCCTTGGCTCCTATGCCGAGGACTATGAGTTTGTTGCCGGCTCGGGTGATCTGGACGTGCACAACGGACGCTTCTGCACTACGCCGGAGTATCCCGAAGGAACGTACGCCTACTTCGCAACGATCGATGCCGACGGAAACTCGGTGTATCCGTATGTGATCGGTCCGAGCTACTATGGCGTGGTCGTTACCGACAACTTCGCCGCACGTGGTCCGGGTGCGGGCTCAACTAATGTCCGCATCACTGAAACGGTGCAGACCTATCTGCCGACCACAACGAACCCTGCTGTTGTCATCACCTCCACGGCAGTGCTCACCGGCAAGGCCGACGTGCCGTACTCCTACACGGTGAAGGCCGAGAACAACATGAAGGAGCCGATCACGTACGCACTGCTCTCTGCTCCAACTGGTATGACCATCGATAGCACGTCGGGTGTTATCTCCTGGCCAAAGCCGGTACAGGGCACACATGCGATCTCCGTGCAGGCCTCGATCAACTCCGGCGGAAAGACCTATACCGCTAAGCAATCCTACTCGCTGGTCATTCAGAGCAACGCACCGCTGACGGTGGCTTTCACGTCGACGCCTGTTCTGACGGGCACCGAAGGCAAAGCCTATTCGTACATGGTCCGTGCCCGCGTGTCCGACACAACCCGACGTGCGACCTTGCGTCTTGGTCAGGGGGCTCCTACCGGTATGACGTTAGCCATGGGGACACTCTCGTGGCCGAGCCCCGTCAAGGGCACGTATCCGCTAACGATCACGGCAACTGTCCAGGGTGATACGGTAACGGCACAGCAGTCGTTTACGCTCGTAATCAATCCTGACACGACAACCTCGGTTGATGATGATGCGGTTCTGTCAACCGTCACCATCTTCCCGAATCCTGCAGCCGACGTGTTGGTGATTCAGGTTACATCACCAATGACCGAGTCTGCCTCTGTTGAACTTGTCGACCTTAGTGGCCGCATTGTGCGCCAGGCGACGATCAATCAGGGAAGCACCATGTGCTTCCTCGACGTGCAGTCACTCTATGCCGGTGCGTATGTTGCACGCATCACTCGAAACGGTTCAAGCATCAACCTTCCGGTGATCATCAGCGAGTAACTGCCGACCTTCATGAAGCCCCTTTCACGTGCGCCCTCCATCTTCCTGAGTCTTGTGCTCTTTCTGATGGAGGGCGTATTCTGTTCTGCTCAGGACGCCATCCAGATGCGATTTCAGCCCACCTACAAGGGGCAGCCGATCGCCTTTGACTCGTCAGCGTTTCACACGGCCAAAGGTGCAACCATCACCGTGAGCATGCTGAAGTTCTACCTGAGCGATCTCGTCGTAACCATGGGTGACGGCGAAGCGCTGAGCATATCCGAGACGATGCTGGTGGATCTTGGCGAGGGCGATGAGTTTGACATTCCTCGTAAGCGGCACGAAAAGGTTACTTCGGTGTCATTCACCATCGGCGTAGATAGCATCCTTAACGAATCGGGTCCGCGCGAAGGCGCCCTTGATCCTCGCAAGGGCATGTACTGGACGTGGGCCACGGGATACATCTTCCTCAAGCTGGAGGGTACTCTAGAGTCACCGACCACTCCGCGCCGAGTGTACGAGATCCATGTTGGTGGCTACAAAGCCCCCTACCACAACATGATCGATGTTGTG
>CAYMTW010000110.1:0-2679 GCA_964393485.1 uncultured Melioribacter sp.
TCGATCTTCTCGACCATAGTGGCCTCGCCGTTGAGTTCGATATCCGTCCCATTGCGGTTGACAAGAAGCTTGAGTGCTGCACCCTTGCTTGGTGTGCGGAGTTTACGCATCATGGTGCGGCCTTCTGCCGAGTTGAAGAGTTCCGATAGAGGGACATCGTCAACGGAGACAAGAGCATCACCGTCCTGCACATTCAGCGGATTCACTTTGCCTGTTGGAGAGAGCTTCACGGACGGCTTACCGCCGGTCATGCCGAAGTCAAAATCAATCCCGTAGCCAACAACCTCAGAGCGCTTCTCCGGGATATAGTTCCAGCCGATCTTTGCCAGGATCTCTGCCGAAGGGATTGGATTTCGACCTTTGACGTAGGTGTCAAGGTACGAACGCACCATAGGGCTGGTCACGCCTTCGATACGGTCGAACAGCGAATCATCATGAAAGGGGCGGGTTGGTCCGAACTCTTTCATCAGCGTCAGTACGACATCCAGCAGGCCCTGCTTGCCCCCTGAGGCAGAGCGAATCACCACATCGAGGTAGAAGGCGTTCACGGCACCATAGGTGTAGATCTGTGGGTACAGCTCTTGATTCTCCTCGGTCAGAACATCACGCGAAAACTCCGTCAGGGAGAATGTGTCTGGAAGGTTGCTACCGCGCAGTTTACCTTGAATCTCACTACGGAACCGATCCTCCTTGATCGTCCTGTCATGTAAAGGGGCCAGGGTTGCGAAGTATTCCGTGGTTCCTTCATAGAGCCATAAATGTTGTGACATTGCTGGACGTCGGAAGTTGAACTCGTGGATCTCGTGACTGTGCAGGTTCAGCGGCACAAGGATGTGAAGGAACTCATGAATGGAGATGTCCGAAAGGCCAAGCGGCTTGCGCTGAAAGCCCAGAAAGTAGAACGAGCTGTTGTTATGCTCCAGAGCGCCCATTTCAAAGGGACGAGAAACTTTCGACCGATCACCACGCCAGAGATAGAACAAGAATGCATATCGGTCAACAGGCATCTTCGGCAGGAATCTAGCAATGGTCGAACAGTGTTTCGCGAGCTCGTCCGCATAGGCACGTGCGACAGAATCTGCCCCCGAGTGCGCACACTGAACGAGCACTGTTACACCTGCGATCGTGAATGTGGCCGTGTCGGGCAGGGAATAAATGGTTGGACTATCAACAAGCTGATCAAAACTCGACGCTTCGTAGGTGTCGATTGTGTCGTTCACGCGCTGAATATCGAGTGCCGATCCTCCAAACAAGTGCTTTGGCTTAAGTACGCTGACCTTGAACGACGATTTCTGCATACCGTCGATGTAGGCAACGACACCGCCGTGGTTCAGCACAAAGATGCTGTCTTCTTCAAAGGCAGTTCCGGCCGGTGCGAATACGTTCAGGCGTCCAGTCGTGTCATCGAACGAATCATCCAGTTGATAGGTGATGTACCGCAGTTCGCGAGCTCTAAGCACGACAAACTGTGAGTCTGTAGATCTGTGGACTGGTAGCTCACCGGATTGAGCATCGTAGGCGCGGAATCCACTCACGAGGCGATGCCAGTAATGCTCTTCGTAAGTGCCTGGCACTGAAACGGGGAACACCCACGTGACGCTGTCAGCGGTGATCTGTGGAGGAAAGATCATCACGCGAAGCTTTCCGTTGCGTGACCCGGCGAGATCCAGGTGGACGCGATATCGGTCCTGAGCAATGGCAGAACTGACAATAAGAAGCAGACACAGAAAACGAAGAACGATTGGGCTCATGGTCTTAGTCGAAACAAGGGAAATGATGTGCGGTGTTAGACAGTGCTCGCTACCGTGGGTTTCAGCAATCCAACAAGTCGCGGTGCCACGCCCCATGCCTGCTGCATCGAATCGACGGTTCCGGCATGGCGCATGCGGTCTTCGGGTTGAATGCCAGCAAGCACGGCCCGCAGAAGAATGTTCTTTGGTGTATGCTCAAAGGAGATAAACTCCTCAAGATGGGCATTGTAGCCACGTGAGCGGAGAATATCGCGACGCATGGTATCGGTGAGCAGGTCTCCAAGACGTTCCCGTGTGATGCCATCATCAAGCAAGGGGCGAGCCCATACGGGAACACGTTCTCGCTGAAGCTGCTTCTGCACAAAGTGATGGCAGCAGGGAGCCGCTAGGATTGTGCCCGCATTCAGGCGCAGCCCAAGGGCTAGCGCGTCATCGGTTGCGGTGTCACACGCATGCAACGCAATGAGCACATCAGCCCGCGCCTCGGCCCAGGGTAGAGTTGTCTCAACGATGCTACCGCACTGAAAGGATGCATTCGCCAAACCGATCTGAGCAGCCACCTGCTGGCAATGACGGATCACATGGGCATTGGAGTCCACGCCATGCAGGTGCACAACGCACCCGTCACGCTGAAGCACGTAGGCAAGGGCCAGTGAGAGGTAGGCCTTGCCGCAACCGGCGTCAACGATGCGCACGTCAGCAGTGCTAATGGAATGACGGGCAATGTCGATGAGGTGACAGATCTGCCGGTACTTATCCGACATACCAGAGCGGATCACGCCGGCAGCGTCGGAAATGTCCAGCGCACAGAGCAGGGAAGCGTCAGCCACCGGGTCAAGCACTCTCGGCTTTACCCGATCATGTGTCAGATTGTTCCAATCATGTCGCGATGGTTTCCCCGTGCGCACGGTTCTCTTCCACGCCCCCT
>CAYMTW010000111.1:0-2512 GCA_964393485.1 uncultured Melioribacter sp.
CCGTAATTCCGTAATTCCGTAATTCCGTAATTCCGTAATTCATCACTATCTTCGCGGCCTTGTCAATCACATGACACGGAGAGGTGCGAGAGTGGTTGAATCGGACGGTCTCGAAAACCGTTATAGGAGCAATCCTATCGAGGGTTCGAATCCCTCCCTCTCCGCACATCATTGGGCGAGTGCTGAAATTGGCAGACAGGCGGGTCTCAGAAGCCCGTGTTCGCAAGGACGTGTGGGTTCAAGTCCCACTTCGCCCACAATGAATACGCAATCGGGCGGCCACTGGCCGCTCGTGCCGTTTTGGACGCTGCCGCTCCTTGCTGTCCTCGCAGTGCTTTCGGCGATGCCGAGCACCGCACAGAAGCAGCCATCCCGCAATGGCGGGGGACGCACGGCTGTCGCCTCTGCCCCGGGGCCTGGCGTAGCGTCTTTTCCAGCCCTTGACACTCAGGGCCTGTGGCGCTTTGCCGAGCAGCGTCGCATCGGACGGTACAAGGTTCGCCTTCCCGTGGCCTATGCAACCTCAAATGCGCGGTACCGTCTCGTGCTGCTCCTTCATGGGAACGGGAACAGTCCGCAGATGCTGCTCGACTGGTTTGGTGGTCTCGGTCTTGACTCAGTGATCGTGGTGGCCCCTGAAGCCCCATACACGAAGATCCCCGAAACAGTATCGAGCGGACGAGGCCTGTACGCTGGGGTAGCCGACGCGTCATGGGCAAGTGACTCGGTGCGTGCCGAGTCGATCACGCTCACAGCCGAATGGTACGAGCACATTCTTGACGATGCAGTTGCGGGACTGCGGGTAGATACGTCGGGGGCTCCGCTGGTGATCGGATTTTCGCAAGGGGGCTACTTTGCCCACGTTCTAAATGTGCGGTCGATGCGCCGTCTAGGCGGTGTGGCTTCGATCTGCGCCTCGGTCTATCCACAGTACGACGTAATCAGCCGATATTCTACGAATACGAAGCAGGCACCCATGCCCCCATTGTTCGTTGCCCATGGGATGAACGATGCGATTGTTCCGTTTGCAGTAGGGCAGAGTTATCGGCGCACCCTTGAAACCATCGGTGCTCCAGTAGTGTTTCTCCCCTTCGACGGAGGCCACTGGCCAACGTCCGCCGTCGATGCCGCGCTGCGAAATTGGATCATGTCCATCATCCGCTGACCTTGCGTATTTTCGGCGCAACTCGGTCGATCAACAACTACGTCGCGACACCCATGTCAATACCCGTCTCCAACTCCGCCATGCTCGAACGCGTCGAGACCCTTCGTCAGGCCAAGATTCTGCGCGAGGTCCAGGACAAAGACACCGTTGCCATGTTCGAGGATCCACTTGAGAACGACATGGTTCTCAACATGGGCCCTCAGCACCCGGCCACACACGGCGTGCTGCGCGTACTTCTGCGTCTCGACGGGGAAACCATCGCCAAGTGCGTTCCGGAGCTGGGGTACCTGCACCGTGGATTCGAAAAGCTGGCCGAGAACTGCACCTATCACGAGTTCATCCCTCACACGGACCGGCTGGACTACCTCTCGCCCCTTTCGAACAACGTCGGCATCTGCATGGCTATTGAAAAGGCCGCGGCCGTGGACGTTCCGGAGCGCGCGATCTGGATTCGGATGCTGGTAAGCGAACTCGCCCGTATCTCATCCCACCTGCTAGCCATGGGCGCAACGTCCATGGACGTGGGTGCCATGACGGTGTTTCTCTGGACGTTTACCGAGCGCGAAAAGCAATACGACCTGTTTGAGCGCATCTGTGGTGCCCGATTCACAACGAGTTTCGCCCGCATTGGTGGAGTAGCCAACGACATTCCTGATGATGTGATGCGCGATATCCGTCTGTGGCTGAATCAGCTTCCGGAGCGAATGAAGGAAGTAGAAGGCCTGGTGAACCGTAATCGCATCTTCGTTGACCGGATGGCAGGCGTTGGCCATATCACGGCGGAGAAGGCCATTGCCCTCGGACTCACGGGCCCAACGCTGCGTGGTTCAGGTGTGGCCCGCGACCTACGTCGCGACCAGCCATACATGTTCTATGATCAGGTCGATTTTGACGTTATCACGCGCAATGACGGAGATTGCTACTCCCGCTACATGTGTCGTAATGCTGAGGTTTGGGAATCGATGAAGATCTGTCACCAGGTGCTGGACAAGCTCGAAGCGATGCCGCGCACGGCGGTGCTCAACGAGGATCAACCGCAATCGGTGCTCTCGCGCAAGGCCAACATCTACACCAAGATGGAAGAGCTGATCAACGACTTCATGATCATCAACTTTGGGACGATGCCTCCTAAGGGTGAGACGTACACAGTGATCGAATCCCCGAAGGGCGAACTTGGATTCTACATCGTCAGTGACGGAACAGGTCACCCATGGAAGCTCAAGATCCGCTCGCCGTCATCCTCCAACCTGCAGGCCCTGAAGCACATGGCCGAAGGTGCAATGGTGTCAGACGTGGTGGCTATCATTGGTTCGATCGACCCTGTGATGGGCGAAGCGGACAAGTGAG
>CAYMTW010000112.1:0-2451 GCA_964393485.1 uncultured Melioribacter sp.
CGAAAGCTGCATCGATGCACTTCGGAAGTAGGCCCAAACCCGTTCGGTCTTGCCGGCTCCAATGTTCTGTCCGGCAGCCGTCTGCACGGCAATGCCGACGGCAAAGACCGTCATGAACACCATCATGTCGATGTTCAGTCCAAGAGTATAGGCCGCTGTTGCCGATGTGCCAAAGCCCCCAACCATGGCGAAGATCACGGCGCGGTTCAGACTCACCGATAGCATCTGGATCGAGGCCGGTAGACCCTGACGAATGACCCGTGAGAGAAGAGAAGCATCCAGACGGAAGGCGGTGAAGTCGAGTCGCAAATTTGTCTTGCCATTGAGCAGTGCCCAAATCGCGATCACCGTACCGCTCATCTGCGACAGTGCCGTGGCAAGGCCAGCCCCTTTCATTCCCAGCTCCGGAAAGGGTCCGATTCCAAAGATCAAAAACGGGGCAATGATGGCATTCAGGACCACCGTCATCACGAGCACGATGGTCGGGAACATCGCATTCCCCGTTGACCGAGCCAACGAGAAAACGTGAAAGTTCGTCAGGTTGAAGGTGAAGCCGATAAGGAGCATCCCCAGATAGTCCATGCTGTACGCTGCAACATCCTGCGGCATTCGCATCATAACCGGTATGGTAGGCATTGCCAGATAAAACAATCCCGTTACCGCGGAAGCCATCAGCATCATACCAACAAGAGACTGCGTAGCGGTGCGCTGGGCACCATGAGCATCGCCCTCGCCGAAGCGCCTGGCAACGATGATTCCCGCACCAACAGCGATACCGCTGACGAGTGTGAACAGAAAGAACACGATCTGATCGGTTGAGCCAATTGCGGCAATGGCCGCATCACCGAGTCGGGAGACGTAATACCGATCAACAAGCGAGTAGACCATGTTGATGATGAAACTCAGGGCGATCGGGATCGAGAACAGGCGCAACGAGCGTCCGACGGGATCATTGATCAGATCAACGCGACGCTTTGCAAAGGCAGATGACACGGGGCTCCCAGGGTTCGAACTCCACCATGCGAATGATCCGCGGAGTCGATGAACATTTCGTAATGAGGTACAAAGCTACGACGAGGTAATTTGTCCGGGGACGAATTCAACAATGGACCTTCTGCTTGCCCTTTCCGCGACGGTGTACCTTTGCCGCCTTGCTTTTTTCTTCGCAGGGCAGTGGCGGAGTCGTCGGGCGTTGCAACCCACGTTCACCCAGCTACCACGGGTAAGCGTGGTAGTTCCCGCACGCAACGAACAAGACAACATTGGGTCCTGCATTGAATCCCTGCTGGCGTGCGACTATCCCATGCACCTGCTGGAGATCATCGTTGTCAATGACCGCAGTAGCGATGCAACCGGTGCGATCATCGATGATCTGGCACGTGCGCACGCGTGCATTCGCGCCATACACCGTACCGAAGCCGATGCCGTGGCAAACCTCCGGGGCAAGCCCGGCGCCCTGCAAGCCGGCATCGATCATGCCGGCGGAGAGATTCTTGTGCTGACCGATGCCGACTGTCGGGTACAGAACGGTTGGATCCGCACGATGGTCGGGCCATTCATAGATGCCGACGTTGGGATGGTCTGCAGCTTCACGACGGTGCGGCGTGGGAATCTCTTCGCACTGATCCAGGATATAGAGTGGCTCTACACCTCAGGTATGGCGCAGTCGGCTAACAACAATGGTCAGCCCCTTGGCTGCTTTGGCAACAACATGGCCCTGCGCGCATCGACCTTCCACCAGATCGGTGGTTACAGCGCGATCACGTTCAGCGTAACGGAAGATCTTGCACTGCTTCAGGCCATGGGGCGTGTCGGAGCGCGCGTGGCCTTCATCTGTGAACCCGATAGCCGCATAGAAACCGAGCCATGCACCAGCCTTGGTGAGTACCTGCGCCAGAAGCAGCGCTGGGTCCAGGGCGGCCTTGGCCTCGGCTGGCGCGGCATCACGTTTGCTGCGACAAGCGTCATCTATTGGTTCGGTCTTGTCAGCTCCATCGTCATGGCCGATCCGCCGTGGATTGCGCTGTTCCTTGGCCTTCGCATGCTTGGAGACGGGATGCTAATCGCTAACTCTGCACTGCGCCTCCGACGCTACTATCTGCTTCCAGCCGTTGCGCCAACGATCGCGCTCCTTCTGCTGCTCGAACTCCTCCTTCCATTCCTCGCCCTGCAAAAGCGCGTGGTGTGGAAAGGACAGACGTTTGGGTAGTTACGGAGTTACAGAATTACAGAATTACAGAATTACAGAGTTACGTCATCGTCATTCTCGCGAAAGCGAGAATCCATGCGGTTCAATGATCAATGATCGATGATCGATGACCGATGACGATCATCATTTCCAACGCTCGAGTCGCGGTATCGATCGTGTGGCCAGCCAGGCGATTAATGCATTGTAGCCGGTCTTCTTCATCTGCTCAACACAGAACCTCTGCATCTTTTCTCCCGTGTTTA
>CAYMTW010000113.1:0-2419 GCA_964393485.1 uncultured Melioribacter sp.
AGTCACCCCATACCTCTCTTCCAAAATCCGCAGATGATGCTCGGTATGACCGGCGATGATCCAGAAGAGAGCCCGCACGGTGACAGGATTGTTGTTAGCGACACCGGACAGCAATAGCTCCACGCTTGAAAGACTGTCACAGAGAAAGAAGGTTGCCAGGCGTACGGCAATAAACTCATCGAGCAGACGATCAAGCGGACGTTCATGAAATGAAGCGTTGGCAACGTAAGCGTTTTCATCAAAGCCCGGAAGGGGCTGATCTTCTCCGCGGGCGATGCACATTGCCCGGTAGGCAAACACGCGTTCGCAGTCGATGAGATGACCAATGACTTCTTTCACGCTCCACTTACCGTCCGCATATCTGAACAGTGCGCGCTCCTCTGTCAAACTCGTCACCAGACGTGTGAGGACCGTCGTTTGCTCCTTGA
The DNA here is from genome assembly GCA_964393485.1 of uncultured Melioribacter sp. Lineage (GTDB taxonomy): Bacteria > Bacteroidota > Ignavibacteria > Kapaibacteriales > Kapaibacteriaceae > UBA10438. The sequence continues at coordinate 429 of CAYMTW010000113.1, forward strand.
GCACATCCGCGATATCCGCATCACCGAGAGCATCGACATATCGGTGATAGTAGGCCGGGTATTCACTGGGGTTTGGTTTCATGATTCAATCTACTGTTCCCAGCCCGATTCCTTAGCTTCGATCATGATCGACTTTACCCCTTCCCAACGCCAGGAATTGTCCGAGCGCGTGCGGGCATACTGTAGCAATGAGTTTTCGATTGATCTCGGTCGATTTGAGGCCGAGTTCCTCGTTGACTTCTTCAATCGCGAGATCGGCCCCTACTACTATAACCAGGGTTTACTTGATGCTCAGGCGGCGCTGGCAAAGCGCATGGACGACGTAAAGGAGGCCATTATGTCATTGGAGAAGCCAACACTATGAAGCTCCTTGCTCTGATTGCGCTAACACTTTGTGCAGTGCACGCATCACCCGTTCGTGCAGAGATCTGGCGGGTTGGACCAACCAAACAATACAAGGTCCCTAGCGCAGTTGCAGACCTTTTGAAAGATGGCGACGAAGTCTGGATCGATCCAGCTGAGTACATTGGTGATGTGGCGATCTGGCGCGCCAACAACCTCAAGCTCTACCGCACACCAACGGCTCAAGACGGATCGTTTGCCGTTCTGCGTGCCGATGGCAAGGCCGCCGAGGCTAAAGCCATATGGGTGATCAAGGGCAACGACTGTATCGTTGCCGGCATTGACTTCCGCGAGTGTGCCGTGCCGGATCGCAATGGGGCCGGCATCCGCGTCGAGGGGACCAACATCACGGTCTCGCACTGCGCTTTTCGTCAGAACCAGGATGGAATTCTGGCCGGCAACAACCTCAACAGTACCATCATCGTGGAGTATTCCGAGTTTGACCGCAGTGGTGCCGGCGATGGACTGTCCCATGCGATCTACATCAATCACGTCAAAGCATTCATCTTCCGGTTTAACTACTCGCACGGCACCCTCGTTGGACACGAGTGTAAATCGAGGGCGCACTTCAACTACATCGCGTACAATCGCCTGAGCAATGAGAACGGGACCGGCTCGCGAAATCTTGATCTCCCAAACGGCGGCACCAGTGTGGTAATTGGCAATGTCTTTCATAAGGGGGCGAATGCTGAAAACGGCAACGTTATCGGCTACGGACTTGAGGGTCAGAGCGACACCGTCGACAACTCTCTGTACATCTCGCACAATACCGTTGTTTCGGATCGCGGGGCCTCGACGTTTCTGCGTATCGACCCCAAGACCAAGCTGCTGAAGGCTGTGAACAACATTTTCGTCGGCAACATGACCTTTCTGATCGGCACGGCCGCGGCATCCGACACGATGAACAACATCAGCTTTGCCAATGCCTCTCAGGCCGGCCTTGTGAATCCGGGAACATACGACTACTCGCTTCTGTCAAGTAGCTCCGCCCGCGGCAAGGCCGTTGACCCGGGTGTGGCTACGTCAACCGTGCCGAACTATCGTGAGTTGCCCCTTAGCCCCGTACTTGAATACGTCCATCCGTGTCAGGACAGGATCCGTCTCGGTCAAGCCGACATGGGTGCCTATGAATTCCAGAAACTGACCGGTGTCGACGAGGAGACTTCATCGATATCGTTGCAGGTGCTACCCAACCCGGCCTACGAGACACTCAGCATTCTCCGAAACGGTCAGCATCATGTTGGAGAGATCCGATTCGTATCTCTAGCCGGAGAAACCATGCTTTTCGCACAGGGTCCAACCGTAAACGTCGCTTCCTTACCGCCCGGCATGTACCGTTTGATTGTTGCGGATCAATCAGTAGCGGTAATGGTATTGCGATAGAAGGCTAGGCAGTCAGCAGATCTATGGGCACATGCATCGAGATTTCGTTGACCAAGTTTTATCTCGATCGCTATCCAGGCAGCATCACCGCCTTCGATGATCACATCGACTTCAAGACCACTGTTATCTCGATAGTACGACATCCTCGCTCCACATGCTTCTGAGTATATCAGAAGATCACGTATCACGAGATTTTCAAAGACCTG
>CAYMTW010000114.1:0-2355 GCA_964393485.1 uncultured Melioribacter sp.
AATAGGCAGGTACGGTGATGACGGCCTCGGTGATCTTCTCGCCCAGATAATCTTCGGCTGTCTGCTTCATCTTCTGAAGCACCATGGCCGAGATCTCAGGGGGCGAGTAGAGCCGCCCGTCGATGTCCACGCGAGCCGTGTTGTTGTCTCCGGCAACGATGGCATAGGGCACGCCCTTAGCCTCGTCCGAGACCTCACCCATCTGCCGTCCCATAAAACGCTTGATCGAATAGATCGTGTTCTTCGGGTTGGTGACAGACTGGCGCTTTGCCGACTGGCCGACAAGGCGCTCTCCGCTCTTTGTGAATGCGACGACCGACGGCGTGGTACGCATCCCTTCGACGTTGGCGATCACCACGGGTGTGGTGCCTTCCATGACGGCGACGCAGGAATTCGTTGTTCCGAGGTCAATTCCGATGATCTTTCCCATTGGGAATCCTTGAACCTAAACGTGTGTGAATGTGAGTTGCTTACGAGATCTTGATCTCTTGTTCCTTGTGCATGGCCGGCTCTTTCTTTGCCACCCATACCGTCAGAACTCCTTTGTCAAATGATGCCTTCACAGAGTCGAGCTTGAGGTCGCTCGGCAGTGTGAATGATCGCGAGAACGAACCGTAGTTGCGCTCGATGCGCGTGTAGTTCTTGTTCTGCTGCTTCTCCTCGCGCTTCTTCTCGCCACGAATCGTCAGTACACGATCGTCTGTGACGGTGATCTTGACGTCCTTCTTTTCCAGGCCCGGAAGCTCGGCATGGAAGGAAACACCCTCTGCTTCGTCACAGATGTCAACGCGTGGAGTGAAATCGCCGATCTCGAACTGCAGGCCTCCGTCATTGAAGCCATCAAACAATTCGTTCATGCGACGGAACACCGTATCGACTCCGCGAAACGGATCAACTTTGATCAGGGACATTGTTGGTCTCCTAGTGGTGATGAGGAATGACATGTGTGCTCCCAATGGCCATTGGTGGAACTGCGCTGATGACGAACATCTTGGAAAATCGTGCCAAACCCGAAAAACTGCCGTAATGGCAGATGGATGTGCTAAGTGCAGGTCATTACGGCAGTTGCGCAGGGACGGTGTATGCCGTAGTGGCAGACGAATGACCAATGACGAATGACCAATGACGAATGACCAATGACGAATGACCAATGACGAATGACCGATGACCGATGACCAATGACGGATGACCGATGACATGCGATGCGATGCGATGCCAAGCCCCAAACCTCACCCCCCCTACCTCACACCCCACACCTGAATCCCCACACCTCACACCCCAAACCTGAGTAAATTTGAAAATGATTTCACTTACCCTCCCTAACGGCGACGTGCGCCAGTACCCTGTCGGAACGACGGGGATGGACGTTGCTAAATCGATCTCTGATGGCCTGGCCCGTGTGGCTGTGGGCATTATCGTCAATGAAAAGCCATACGACCTTTCACGTGCGATCGAGCAGGATGCCAAGATCCGCATTGTCACGTTTGACAACGACGAGGGTAAGGAGATCTTCTGGCATTCGACGGCCCACCTGATGGCCGAGGCGCTAGAAGCGCTCTATCCGGGCGTCAAGTTCGGTATCGGACCGCCGATCGAGGCGGGATTCTACTACGATGTGGACCTGCCGGGCGATACGAAGCTCAGCGTTGACGATCTGCCGAAGATCGAAGCTAAGATGACAGAACTGGCCAAGCGTGACGTCCCGTACCAGCGCATTGAGAAGACCTGGGACGATGCTGTGGCCTACTTCACCGCAAAGGGTGACCAGTACAAGCTCGAGCTCCTTGAGGGTCTGAAGGACTCCGAGATCACGTTCTATCAGCAGGGCGACTTCACCGACCTCTGCCGTGGTACGCACGTACCGTCGACCGGACACATCAAGTATCCAAAGCTTCTCAGTGTTGCCGGTGCCTACTGGCGGGGCGACGAGAAGCGCAAGCAGCTGACGCGGATCTACGGCATTGCCTTCCCGAAGAAGGCCCAGCTGGATGAATACATCACGCAGCGCGAGGAAGCCGAACGCCGCGACCATCGCAAGCTCGGAAAGGAACTCGAACTCTACATGATCACTCCGATGGTGGGAGGGGGCTTGCCAGTATGGCTCCCGAACGGCACCACGCTGCGACGTCGGCTCGAAGCCTTTCTGCGCGATGAGCAAGTGCGCCGTGGTTATCAGGAGGTGATCACGCCGCACATCGGCAATCTCGAACTCTACAAGACGAGCGGACATTACCCGTACTACGCCGATTCGCAGTACGACCCGATCACGGTCGAGGACGAGCAGTATCTGCTCAAGCCGATGAACTGTCCGCATCACCACCAGATCTATGCCAATAAGCCCCGTTCATACCGGGA
>CAYMTW010000115.1:0-2319 GCA_964393485.1 uncultured Melioribacter sp.
CACAGCTGCGAAACCTTGAGTCCGGTGCGTCCGAGGTTGACGTAGTTCATGGGGCGATGGAAAGTGTGATATGGTGAACAGAGCTCAACGGACGAACTTACGACGTCCGCTGTTGCCAAGACAAAACACAGCGTTTACAGCAGCATAACAATCGCGCCGGTAACGTTGCCACATGCAGCATGCAGATACGGTTGAAGTTTTCACGTCGATTGACAACAGCGTCCATCACCAAGTGGGCACCACTCTTGCCAGCTCTAACACGGTGATCTCGCACGCCGAACTTGCAGGCATCATGCGGCGGTCTGCATCAGACCCGCTCGTAACCCTGGCGCGCAAGACGCTGCGTCTGGATGAGATCAATGCTATCTACGGCAGGTGCGCTCATCTATCCATCGATGAGTTTCTGCCAGAATTGTTCAGGCTCCTTGGTGTGACTGTCTGCATCACACCGAACGAGATTGAGCGCATTCCCGAAAAGGGGCCAGTGGTGATCACAGCCAATCACCCATTTGGAGCCCTCGACGGAGTGTCCCTGATTTGGGCGGTGCGTCAGCGACGTCCAGATGCGAAGGTCATGGGGAACTATCTTCTTCAGCGGATTACGCCTCTTGCAGAATCACTCATCAGTGTTGATCCGTTCGACACCGCAGGATCGGCATCAGAAAACATCAGTGGGATCCGCAAAACTCTGCGTCATGTCAAAGACGGAGGAGCACTTATCGTGTTCCCAGCTGGCGAAGTCTCTCCGAAGTTGGTGAGCGGTCTTGGTCCTGTGGATCGGCCCTGGGATGAATCTGTCATCAAGATCATTCAACGAACCCGTGCCGATGTTGTTCCCGCCTACATTGCAGGCCGAAACTCATCTCTGTTCTACGCCCTTGGCAAGATCCACCCGCGTCTGCGTACCGCGTTACTTCCATCGGAGCTACTCGGCAAGCGCAACACAGAAGTCAGGATCACAATGGGTCACCCGCTAGACCGAGCGGTCATCCACGCGGAAATGCAACCTGCGGAGCTTGCCGGTTTTCTTCGTTCGATGGTCTATGTTCAATCACCGGCCATCAGCTCGCAGAAGCCTGATGTCAGCTCTTTGCCCGATAACCGGGCACCGGTTACCGGTGGTGTCGATGCCGATGCCATCGAGCGCGAGATCGAGGAGCTACGACACTCCTGTGTGGTCTCGCAGGGTGAGTTCGATGTGGTACTCATGAAGCAGGACACCGCGCCAAACGTTTTGCATGAGATCGGTCGCCTGCGAGAGATCACGTTTCGAGGTGTGGGTGAAGGCACCGGCACGGCACTTGATATCGACGAGTTTGATCGGCACTACGAGCATCTTGTCCTCTGGCATCGCCCATCACGGCAGATCGTCGGCTCGTACAGACTGGGTCATGGCGGCGCGCTGATATCACGATACGGGATCGGCGGTATGTATTCGTCGACACTGTTTGATTTCGACAATCGGGCCATTTCCGAACTTACCAGGAGTCTTGAGCTTGGCAGATCATTCGTCCGACCCGAGTTCCAGCGCCAGCGGCTGCCCCTGCACCTGCTCTGGAGGGGGATCATAGCGTATGTATCAGCACATCCTGAGCTGACGTCGATCGTCGGCTGTGTATCGATTTCAGACAGCTACCGCGATGTATCGAAGGAGCTGATGCGGCGCTTCTTCACCATGAGGGCTGACGCCTCGGTTTACTGCGGGCATGTCCGAGCACGTATGCCATTTGTGCCAGACCTACCGGGCATAAACGTCAGCGATCTGCTTGGACCTCTGCACAGTAATGTGCGACTGCTGGACAGACTTATTGCGCGGATCGAACCCAATGGAATCGGCGTGCCAGTTCTGCTGAAGAAGTATGCTCAGCAGAATGCTCAGATCATCGAGTTCAACGTCGACACGGCCTTCAGCAACGCACTTGATGGATTCATGGTCCTTTCACTGAGCGAACTATCAGAGGAGCTTCGGATATATGCCGAAGAGCACACGGGCTTGGTAGTCGCAGACACTTCGGTCTAGGCCCCGGCAAGCCCCCTATATTTGCGAATGCACTATCCGTTCGCAAACATCGAAGAAAAATGGCGTCGTCAATGGGTCGAGTCAAACACCTACAAGGTATCTGATGACCACACGAAGCCGAAGTATTACGTCCTGGATATGTTTCCATATCCGTCTGGAGCCGGCCTTCACATCGGCCATCCGGAAGGCTATACCGCCACGGACATCGTAAGCCGCTTCAAGCGGATGTGCGGGTTCAACGTCCTGCACCCCATGGGCTTTGATGCCTTTGGGCTGCCGACTGAGCGGTATAGCATGAC
>CAYMTW010000116.1:0-2308 GCA_964393485.1 uncultured Melioribacter sp.
ACCGACCTGACGGGCAAGACGACACCGGTTTCTGCCGTAGTTTCCGACGCGCAAACCCTTGATTGTCGTCACCTTACCAGCGGAGTCTACGCCCTGCGCAGCGGAGAGCACTCCGTTACCGTCATTCGATGAAACACCTTCTGCTCTGCCTTGCACTGATCGGCCTTCCGATCATCAGCTCCTCACAGACCACCCCTTCCACCCAACAGCTCGACATTGACCTGCGTGCCATGCGCGCACGGTGTATCGGCCCCTACCGGGGCGGACGTTCCATAGCGGTGGCGGGTCATGGCGACCTTCCGAAGACGTACTACTTCGGCGCCACAGGGGGCGGCGTCTGGAAGTCCGAAGACGGCGGTGAGACCTGGCGGTGCATCTCCGACACAACATTCAACTCGAGCAGCGTCGGTGCGATCACCATCGCCCCCTCCGATCCTAACGTGGTGTACGTGGGCATGGGCGAAACCGACATCCGGGGTAATATCTCGCCGGGTGATGGAATGTATAAGACCACCGACGGTGGCCTGACGTGGAAGCACATCGGCCTGCGTAATGCGCAGATGATCGCCGACATCGTGGTGCATCCGGACAATGCGGATGTTGTAATGGTATCGTCGATGGGGAATGTCTTTACCTCGAACGCGAGAACAAGCGGAATCTTCAAGTCGATCGACGGTGGCACAACGTGGAAGCAAGTGCTCAACCGCAATGATTCGACCGGCGGCATGACGTTGAAGATGGACCCGAACAATCCGCGCACCGTTTATGCCTCGCTCTGGCAGGCCTACCGCAACGCCTGGAGCATGAGCAGCGGCGGCAGCGGATGCGGGCTGTTCAAAAGCACGGATGGCGGCGACACGTGGAAGGAGATCACCTCGAATCCGGGTCTGCCCAAGGGGCTCATCGGCAAGATCAACGTGGACGTTTCCCGTGCACAGCGCAACCTCGTCTGGGCAATGGTGGAAAGTGCCAACGGTGGACTCTTCAAGAGCACCGACGGTGGCGCTACGTGGTCGCGCACCAGCACCTCAGCCGAGATCCGCCAGCGTCCGTGGTACTTCAACCACGTCTATGCCGATCCACTTGATGCTAACACTGTGTACGTTCTGAATGTTGGCTGGCATCGCAGCACTGACGGTGGCCGTACCTTCTCGGGCATGCCGTCACGTCATGGTGACCACCACGACTTGTGGATCGATCCGCGGAACCCGCAGCGTATGATCCTGGGCGATGACGGCAGTGTTGCGGTCACAGAGGATGGCTGGAAGCACATGACAGAGCAGGACGTGGCAACGGCGCAGTTCTATCACGTCAGCGTGGATACGCACTTCCCCTACCGACTCTACGGAGCACAGCAGGACAACTCCACATGCTCCATTCCGAGTCGCGTGATAGGGGGCTGGTCCATCAACCGCGACGACTGGTATCCGGTGGCGGGCTTCGAGAGCGGATATGTGATCCCCCATCCGACCGATCCGGACATCACCTTCGGCGGCAACTACTCGGGGTACATCGGACGCCGGTCAAAGCTGTTGAATCAGGAGCAGGACATCAGCGTGTACCCGAACAACCCAATCGGCGAAGGCTCCAAGGACCGCGGCGAACGCTTTCAGTGGACGTTCCCGCTGGTGTTCTCGCCACATGACAACTCCGTCCTGTACACCACATCACAGCACGTCTGGCGCAGCACCAACGAAGGCATGAGCTGGACGAAGCTCAGCGATGATCTCACGCGCAACGACACCACAAAGCAGGCCGCATCGGGTGGCCCCATCACGAAGGACAACACCGGCGTGGAGGTGTACAACACCATCTTCACATTCGCCGAATCACCCGTCAAGAAGGGCGTGCTCTGGGCCGGCAGTGACTGCGGTCTCATCCATATCAGCACCGACAACGGCGCCACGTGGAAGAACGTTACGCCCAAGGGTCTGCCCGAATCCCTCGTGAGTATGATCGCCCCCTCTCCATTTGATGCAGGCACAGCCTATGCCGCTGTGAACCGCTACAAGCATGGTGATGACGGCGTATACATTTACATCACAACGGACTTCGGTGCGACGTGGAAGAAGTCAACAAACGGCATTTCACAAGGTGCCTTTGCCCGCGTGGTGCGCGAGGATCCGTTCCGCAAGGGGCTACTATATGCAGGCACCGAGCGCGGACTGTACATCTCGCTTGATGCCGGTACATCGTGGAGTCGGCTGCGTCTGAACATGCCCCTTACCCCCATTCACGATCTCGTGGTACACCCAACGGAGAAGGACCTCGTGATCGGCACGCACGGACGTTCGTTCTGGATCATCGA
>CAYMTW010000117.1:0-2164 GCA_964393485.1 uncultured Melioribacter sp.
GCGATAGCACTCCGGCCTTCTATCCTTCATGATATCATTGATGCTGTTGAAGGATTTCGATCGGGTATCCTGCGGGTCGATCTCGGCGATGATGATGGCGTCGTCATCGGCGGAGGCATCGGCCAGGACGGAGCCAGTGTATGAGTAGATGGCTGACTGACCATTGAACGAGACGTCTTCTTCGGCATTGTGTTCGGAGCCTATGCGATTGGCAACGGCTAGGTAGACCTTGTTCTCGAATGCCCGCACGGGCATGGCCATGCGCCAGACGTGGGTAACCAGGTTGGACGGACACACGATAACATCAGCCCCTTTCAGGGCGAGGGTGCGAGCACTTTCGGGAAAGCGCCAGTCGTAGCAGATCATCATGCCAATGCGACAGTCGAGATGCTCGAGATGCAGAACAAAAAAGCCCGTGTTGCCCGGCGCGAAGCCAAGCGTTTCCTTGTAGAAGAGATGCGTCTTGCGGTACACCTGCGGCTGAGTGAGCCCCTTGCCGGCTAGAACGCAAGAATTGTAGAACGTGCCATCATGGTTCTCGGCAAAGCCACAGACAACGACCTTTGAAGCTGCTTCGGCGGCAGCGATGATGCGACTGATGTGCGCTCCGCCAAGGGGCTCGGCAATGCGGGCAACTTCCTCGGGACCAATATGGAAGTAGCCGGTGGTTGCCAGCTCGGGGAAGACGATAACGTCGGCGTCTGTCCGCTCGATGTCGTCAACAATGCGCGACGTGTTGACGTCAAGGTTGGCAAACTCAGGGGCAAACTGGACGCAGGCGATGCGCATCAGAACGACAGCGAAATGTTGAACAGCGGCGTACTTCCGCGCATGCCAATGCCAATGGTGCCGCGCGATGGCGAATTGCCTGCTGCCGGTAGGAACGGCTCAGTCACATCGAACAGTTGGCTGCGCAGCTGATGCACGCCATAGGCGATGCCCGCACCAAGCGCATATCCGGCGAGTACGTCCGTGAGGTAGTGCACGCCAAGATTCATCCGGGCAAAACCTGTCCACAAGGCAAAGGCTGCCGAGGGGACGATGACGTACCATTCCGGATAGCACAGACTCAGCGATGTTGCCAGCACGGCGGCTCCGGCGGAATGTCCGGATGGGAACGACGCGCCCAGAGGCTTGCCGCCCGGGTAGCGATTCGTGATAAGTCCGGGGAATGCTTCAAACGGACGGTCACGGTCAACGATGGCCTTCACAGCAGCAACGGCCGCATAGGTTACGCCAAGGCTTACGCCGATCTGCACGCCCGACTCTGCCGCGTGGCGCGCATCAATGCTCTCGGGGGCAAGCAGTCCGCCAACATAGAGCACCGTCGGCACGGCCAGTCCAACCGGCAGCAGCGCGTCCGACACAAACACGGAGGCGTCCGTCACTGACTGGGAAGTGATGTGGTTCAGGTCGTACACAATGCGTCCCTCAAACGGGATCGCGTCGCCATCCTGCGCGTGAAGCGTAGTGGTGCAGACAAGGGCGATGACCAGGATCAGACGTGACATGATGCAAAAGTAGGAGGGGGCGTATCTTCGCCCACGATGAATGTTGCAATTATTGGTGCTACCGGACTCGTTGGGCGAACGATGCTGCGCGTTCTTGAGCAGCGAGGTACGCCCATCAACCAGCTTGTCCTTGCCGCCTCTGCCCGGTCGGCAGGAACGATGATCGATGTCGGGAATACGCCGACCGTGGTGCGGGAACTGAGTGCGGACGTTTTCGATGGTATCGACTACGCCCTCTTCAGTGCCGGTGGACACATCAGCCGCGAGTATGCCCCGATCGCAGTGTCACGGGGCTGCGTGGTGATCGATAACTCGAGCGCCTGGCGCATGGACCCCAACGTCCCGCTGGTGGTGCCGGAGGTAAACCCCGAGGATGCATTTGCGCATCGGGGTGTGATCGCGAATCCGAACTGCAGCACCATTCAGCTGGTGGTGGCCCTAAAGCCCCTTGCCGATGCCTTTGGGCTGCGTCGAGTTGTTGTGAGCACCTATCAGACTCCGAGCGGAGCCGGACAGAAAGGCATTGACCAGCTAAATGCCGAGCTCGAAGGACGCCTGCCGGAGCAGCGTATCTCACCGCATCAGATCGCCGGCAATACGGTGTTCCATAGCATCGAAGAGGTGAACGCCTCGTCCGAAGAAGAGATCAAGGT
>CAYMTW010000118.1:0-2162 GCA_964393485.1 uncultured Melioribacter sp.
GTCAGGACGTGACGCATGTTTCGGATGCGGCGCTTCGTTCGCACCGCGCGGGCATAGGGATGATCTTCCAGCACTTCAATCTGATACCGCGCCATACGGTGTTGAGCAATGTGCTTTACGGGGCACTGGGGACCACCTCAACCGGGGCGTCGCTCCTGGGACGCTTTTCCGCAGAGCAGCAGCAACGTGCTAACGCGGCACTGGAGGTTGTGGGTATTGCCGATAAAGCCGGCAACCGTGCTGATGCACTTTCGGGCGGACAGCAGCAACGCGTGGCCATTGCCCGGGCGCTGATGCAGCAACCAGATCTTCTGCTGGCCGATGAGCCGGTGGCTTCACTCGACCCGGCAACGTCGCATTCGGTGATGGACTACCTGGAGCGTATCAACAAGGACCTCGGAACAACGGTCATCTGTAACCTGCACTTCCTGTCGCTAGTGCGGCGCTACGCCACACGGGCCATTGCCCTCAAGGGCGGACGTCTGGTGTTCAACGGAAAGCCGGCGGACATTACCGATGAATGGTTCCGGACGATCTATGGCGAGGAAGCGATGGAGGTGGAGATCCGATGAAATCCATCTTCGCCCTCATACTGGATCTGCTGCTCGGCAGCGCCGTAGCGGCCATGCTGCTGTTGATCATCGTGCCGGGACTGACCGGCTGGACCGTTCCGCCCCTTGGCGTCGGCCTCGTGGGTATCGCCTGGACATTGCTATCCGTGTTCGGCAAGGCCTCCATCGGTCAGCTCTTTGTAGCCAGCAAAGAAGCCCGCCCAGCTCAAAGCCGCCTGCGCGCGCACCTCGGATGGATCGCCTTCTGCTCGAGCATCCTGGCTGGATGGATCGTTACCGACATCTCCCCCATCGAATTCTTCTCCTCTGAAGGATTGCAAGGGGCTGGCCGGATCTTCGGCGCACTGCTTACTCCGGAGTTCGACGTCCTCCCGGCCGCCCTAGATGCCATGGTGGTCACGATCTTTACGGCCCTGATGGCCACGATCGTTGCCGTTCCGCTGAGCTTTCTGCTGAGCTTCCCTGCCGCCCGAAATGTGATGACCGGCGGCATGGTCGAACGATCGATCTATGTGCTACTGCGCGCCGTGCTCAACATCATGCGCTCGATGGAGCCCATCATCTGGGCCATCATCTTCTCGGTGTGGGTTGGCATTGGCCCCTTTGCCGGTATGCTTGCCCTGGTGGTGCACACGGTGGCATCACTTACCAAACAGTACAGCGAACAGATCGAAGATGTGGACCACGGACCTATTGAGGCAATCTCCGCTACCGGCGCTAATCGCTTGCAAGTACTATGGTTTGCCGTCGTCCCCCAATGCGTCATTCCATTCCTCTCGTTCACCATCTACCGCTGGGACATCAACGTCCGCATGGCCACGATCATCGGCTTTGTGGGAGGGGGCGGCATCGGCACGCTCCTCACACAGTACCAGGGTCTTGCCAAGTACAACGAGGTCGGCACCCTGGTCATCCTCATCACGCTGGTCGTCTGGATACTTGACGTGGTGAGTGCGAGGGTGAGAGAGGCGCTTCGATAGGTTTTGGGTTTGGGGTTTTGGGTTTTGGGTTTTAGGTTTTGGGTTTTGGGTCATTGGATGAAGGGGCGCAGCCCAATCTGGGGCCCACCTTTTTGGCATCGAGTTTCCCCCTCTGTCTACAAGCCCCCCTGCCTGCACATATTGCACCTACTTTCTAAAACCCAAAACCTGAAACCCAAAACCTGAAACCTTGAAATACCGCCTCCGCCTATTCGACCTCGTTATGCTGGTGATCAGTCTGGTCATCGGCATGGGAATCTTTCGCACCCCTGCGACGGTGGCAGCGAAAGCTGGGTCTGAGACGATCTTCTATCTGGCGTGGGCGATGGGCGGAGTTATTGCTCTTTGCGGAGCTCTGACATTTGCTGAGATCGGACGTCGATTGCCGGTAACGGGAGCGTATTACCGTGTCTTTGCGAAGGCCTATCACCCGCTTCTTGCCTTCGGCGTCAATGCTATCATTGTCGTCTCCAACGCAGCCTCCGCGGCAGGTGTAGCCATTATCGGAGCAGAGTACGTGGCTCGTGTGTTCACATGGATTCCGGTCATGCCCGTGGCGTGCGGTTTCATCGCCCTGTTCTATGGCGTGAACCTGGCTGGATTGCGCACC
>CAYMTW010000119.1:0-2051 GCA_964393485.1 uncultured Melioribacter sp.
ACGCCACCGTCGCCCGCATGATAGGGCGAGCCGCTGAGCTCCGTGCCAAGCCCGAGGTTCTCTTCCCAGTCAACCGCATGAATGGCAATAGTAAAGGGGCGCTTCACACGGACCTGAAGCAGAGACGAGTTGAACTGCGTGTAGGGAACATTGTCCTTACCAACAGGTGTGCCGTTAATGGCCATCTCGAAGTAGTTGTCAGCAAAGATGAAGCAGGTGATGAGCTCACCATCCGGATCGATCGTCACAATGTTCGCAGGTGACAACGCGGCAACTGCCTGGGCGGATGTGGCATGATTCACACCGGTACACACATTATGCAGGTCTGATGACTTCGGAAACGTGGGGTCCGAGAACCGCACCGCCGCCGGCATCGTCCACACCTTGCCATCCTTGGATGTAACCGTTCCGACGTTGGTAACCCGTCCCTTCGGACACGAGTACAGATTCTGCTGCGTGGTGGTTGCCCTACCCTGTGACACGGATGCCGTACCCATATACTGTGCGGCAAGGGGCTGCTGCAACACCATGATCACAATGGCAAGCAGCGAAGATTCAAGGGAACGCGTCATTCGGTAGTCCAGAAATAGTGTACATCACGCTAACCCCTGAGCGAAGGAAAGGTGACAGCAGGCGCCGAATATGTCTTTGTCGAATGAAGACTATCGTAATGCTCGTGCCATCATCACACTTTTCACATCGCGACGCTGATGGAAGACAGCGATAACAAGTACCTGCGTGCTCTCAATGCGATACATGATTCGAGATCCGGTGTGTATCACCTGCCGGTACTCCGCTGCAAGAAGGTGGTCGATCTCAGGGACAATGGATCCGCGTGACGGCATCCGAGCAAGACTATCAATACAATCAAGAAGATCATCAACAACGGACCCAGCGCGTCCATCTGGTTCGTGTCGTTCGAGCCACTCTTCTATGTCTTCAAGATCGTGCGAGGCAGCAATCGTCACAAAGACATCGTATCGCTTTGTTCTCATGTTCTAGGCCTTACGCTTTTTCCGTGCACTCTGAATTCGCTTGCGAACGGCATCGACGGAAAGAACCTGACCGTTCCGAATCTCCGACTCTCCCTGGCGTATAAGCTTGAGCATTTCAACGGCCTCGAGCATACGATCGTATTCAACCGGATCTACCAGTACCGCAGCAGCTTCACCATTTTGTGTGATCACATACGGTACACTCGTTTCTCGTAGCGTATCGAGCATCTCCGATGCATGTGCCTTGAAGTAGCTGATCGGTTTGATGTTGGTGGTTTTGGACATGTGATCACCGGACTAAATATAGATCGTTAAAGGACCGGCGAAGATAACGAGCATATCTTCGTTATCGTATACCTTCAAACAACCTCAACACCTATCAGTGAAACATCATGCACGCAATCAACTGGTTCGAAATCCCAACATCAGATTTCGATCGCGCCGTCACCTTCTACGAGTCGATTATGAATTGCACAATGCGTCGGATAGTAGTTCCCGGTGCTCAGGAGCCAATACCGATGGCGCTGTTTCCTGCAGAGGCACAAGGCGTCAGCGGAGCTCTCGTGTACCTCAAAGAGCATCTTCCAGCAGCAGCAGGACCTCTTCTCTATCTCAATGCGAATCCCGATCTGAACATCATTTTCTCTCGTATTGAAGCATCAGGCGGACGCGTCATTATGCCCAAGACGCCACTCCCCAACAATTTCGGCTACATGGCTCTCTTCTTTGATTCAGAGGACAATCACATGGGGCTGCATTCGATGGAATAGGGGGAGAGGTACGGAATTACAGAGGTACGGGATAACAGTATTAGCCCCGGGCTACATCCTGAGCGGCGCTGCCGCGAAGGACCGCATTGCGCGTTGCGCGCTATCCCGGAATGACAAAACGACATAATGACGATGTCATTCGTCCTCGGTCATTCTAGATCCCTGCTTTCGCAGGGATGACGTGGTTTCTTCTGGATCCCTGCTTTCGCAGGGATGACAACCTCAAACCCCAAACCTCACACCTCAAACCTGACTTACCACACCACCTGATACTGCATCACCACCT
>CAYMTW010000120.1:0-2024 GCA_964393485.1 uncultured Melioribacter sp.
AGAAGGCTCTTCTCAGGCTTCGACGTTGTGATTTCGTCGAAGGTACTGATGCTGTAGTAGCGCGTTCCCGGCGTGATTGGTTTGAGATTTCTCGTTGCCATGATTCTGCTTCAGTTTATCCGTGATCAGTCCTCGTTTCCTTCACCGGAAACGATGTCGATCGTCTGTCCTTGCTTAAGCGTGACGTACGCCTTCTTCTTGAGATTCGTACGGCCTACCTGCATACCCTTGCGCGTCATACGCGTCTTTACCTTACCCTTGACCCGCACCGTGCGAACACTTACCGCATCCACATCAAACATGGCCTTGATAGCCTGGCGGATCTGGAGCTTATTCGCATCCGGAGAGACTTCGAACACATACTGGTTCAAATGCCCAACCTTAGAGGCCTTCTCAGTGAGAAGGGGCTTGCGCAACACATTGATCATTGAGCACCTCCGTCTTCACCGAATGACTTCGTGATCGTGTCGATGGCACTCTTGAAGATCAGCAGCTTTCCGTGATTGAGCACATCATATGCCGAGATCTTGTCCGCAGGGAACGTCGATACACCAGCGATGTTCCGCGCCGAGCGAACAAACGTCTCGTCAGCACTTGGTAGCAACATCAGAACCTTTGCGCCTTCAAGATTGACGGCCTTGAGCATCGTTGCTACTTCACGTGTCTTCGGAGCTGACAATGCGAAGTCTTCGACGACGATTAGGTTGTTCTCGCGAGCACGCAACGTGAGTGCTGACTTACGGGCGAGACGCTTGACCTTGATCGGAAGATCGATGGTGTAAAGGTGCGGCTTCGGTCCGTGAATCTTACCTCCGCCCGGCATCAGCGGCGAACGGCTCGTTCCTCGGCGTGCACCGCCGGTTCCCTTTTGCTTGAACGGCTTCTTACCGCCACCCGAAACTTCAGCACGCGTTTTGTTCTTGTGCGTGCCCTGGCGTCGGTTGGCCAAGTACGCGCGTACCGCTTGGTACATCGCGTGCTCGCTCGGCTCGATGCCGAAGACGGAATCCGGGAGCTCTACAGAGCCGGCCGGCTTACCATCTTTTGTGAGTACATCCACTGTCATGGTAGTGTTCTTCTTTAGAGCTTGACAATTTCAACAAGTGAGTTCATGGCGCCTGGAATGCTACCCTTGATAAGGATCAGATTCTGCTCAGGCATCACACGAAGGATGGTAAGGTTGCGGACCGAGATCCGAGCCCCACCCATGCGGCCTGCCATGCGCATTCCCTTGAACACGCGTGACGGATACGACGACGAGCCGATCGAGCCCGGGGCGCGTGGACGGTCTGACTGACCGTGCGTGGCCATACCAACGCCACCAAAGTGGTGACGGCGTACGACGCCCTGGAAGCCCTTACCCTTGCTCGTTGCCGAGACCTTGATCTTGTCTCCGGCTGCGAACGATTCCACCGTAACGATGTCACCGCTCTTAACCTTGTCAACAAGTTGACGGAATTCCTTCAGGTGACGCGTCGGTGCGAGCTCATGCTTGGCAAAGTGCCCGGCTTCCGGACGATTTACCTTGCGCTCTGCGATCGGCTCAAAACCGATCTGGACGCTATCATACCCGTCGTTTTCTTTTGTTTTGATTTGGACCACTGGGCAGGGACCTGCTTCAATAACCGTACACGGTATGAAGACTCCATCTTCAGAGAAGATGCTGGTCATGCCCAACTTGCGTCCGAGAATTGCACTCATTGTCCTTTTTCCCTAGACTTTCACTTCCACATCAACACCGGCCGGCAATTCGAGGCGCATCAGAGCATCGATCGTCTTCGGCGTACTGCTAAAGATGTCAATCACTCTCTTGTGCACACGGGCCTCAAACTGCTCACGTGACTTCTTGTCCACGTGTGGCGAACGAAGAACGGTATAAACCGATCGTTCGGTCGGCAGAGGAATTGGGCCCGAGACCACAGCCCCGGTTTGCTTGACCGTCCGTACGATGCGCTCTGCCGAGCGATCGATCAAATTGTGATCGTACGAGCGAAGCTTGATGCGAATGCGTTGCGTTGCCACTC
>CAYMTW010000121.1:0-1883 GCA_964393485.1 uncultured Melioribacter sp.
ATTCGTAATTTTGCCGCGTCCGCTTGGACTTCTCCACAATCCCTGGATCCGGATGGCCACCCTTCGCCGCGTCCACCTGCTTATGCTGGTTGGAATTCTCTTCGGTGTGCATCGTAGCGCCGATGCCCAGACCTCGTCGAGTTCTCTCGATCTGAATGGGCTTTCGTCTTCGAGCCGAGCCTCGGCCATGCAGTCGGCCGTTCTGACGGCTGATCAGATCCCAACGGATGATGTCGTCGATCCGACGCAATACCGGCTTGGCCCCGGAGATGTGCTTGCCTATCAGACGACTGGACTGGATCTCACTGAGAAGCTCCTCGTCGTAACTCCCGAGAATATGGTGCTGATAGAGCGCATGGGTGCGCTCTCCGTTGCGGACATGACGCTGGAGCAGTTCCGGGCAAAGCTGCAGGAACTCTTTCGTCAGAGGTCGGCAAATCTTGACGTAACAGTATCTCTGCGGCGGCCACGCCTAATCTACGTCTCACTCAGCGGAGCTGTTGCCTATCCCGGTACCTACACCGTTCCGGCATCGATGCGCGTATCGACCTTCCTGAATGTGACTCGTCACCCCTGGACGCTCACGCGTGACGGTTCATCGGCGGAAATGGCGCGTGCGGCCGGCAGCGGGGGACTCGCCGCGAAGTCGAGCGAAGTTACCCGCATGGACGTGCAGGCCTATGGTCCGTACGCCAGTCGCAATATCTTCATCCGTCATCGTAAGGGGTCCTCAACGGCCGATTTGGCTCGCGCTCGCGCCGGAGATGCGTCAAGTGATCCGCATCTTCGCGAAGGTGACGAGGTAATCGTTCCGATCGAAGATCCAACAAGCCCCCTGATCAGCATCAGCGGCGCAGTGGCTCAGAGTGCGGCGCTTGTCTACAAGCCAGGCGATAAACTGTCGGTGCTGCTTGCCAGCTGCGCCGGTCTCACGTCAGATGCCGATCCGTCGAAGATTGTGATCGTGCATCCTGATGCCTCTGCTCCGCAAACGGTGTCACTTGATGCATCAATGGCTGTGCAGGGTGGCGATGTGGCTCTGAAGCCCGGAAGCATGGTGATCGTTGAGCGCAAGGGGCTAGCCGGCGAGCGCACGCAACAGGGCGTGGTGCAGGTGTTCGGCGAAGTCTCGCGTCCGGGTGCCGTGATCATCACCCCCGGGCAGACGCGTCTTTCGGCGGTGATCGAGCAATCGGGCGGTGCTACTTCGCGCGCAGCTCTTGGACTTTCCTACGTTGTTCGACCCGAGAAACTTCCGCCAACATTGGCGCAGATGCGTGATGAGGCGAACAGGTCGTTCCAGTATTCGGATCTGAAGCTCGAGGATACCACACGCTACAATTACGACCAGAAGTACAAGGTGCCCTACGTCTCGTGTGATGTGGCAACGGCGCTGAAGAATCCGAACTCTCTCGATGACCCGCCGCTGATGTCGGGTGATGTTGTTGTGCTCGTGGCCAACCCCGAGCGCGTGTACGTTTACGGTCAGGTCAACCGACCGGGGTACGTTCCGTTCTCCCCAAACAAGCGCATTGAATGGTACATCGAACGTGCCGGCGGATATGCGACCGGATCGGAGAAGGACAGGGCTCGCATCATTCGTGGACGTTCCCGCGTGTGGGTGCAGGACGATGACAACGTTACCGTTCAGGCCGGCGATGAGGTCTATGTGCCGCGTCCACCGGACGTGCCGATCGGCACCGAGATTCAGACCTTTTCGGTCATCGCCAGCATCGTCACCAGTCTGGCCGTCCTTGCGATCACCGTCATTAACGTGTTCTTCAACAAGTAGGGGCATCAAGGGTGACGCCACAGGACGCCCGGTCCGGCTCGGTTTCCGCGCGCGTGATCTCGGCCAGCATCTGGGTCTTCGGCTCTCAGAT
>CAYMTW010000122.1:0-1788 GCA_964393485.1 uncultured Melioribacter sp.
GAGGTGCTGGATAAAGCCGGCATCGACCACAGCAAGCGTGTGTCAACGTGGACAGATGATGAAGTAGCCCGCATCCGGCAGGCGATCGCCGACTACAAAGTCGAAGGTCAGCTCCGCTCGGAAATCCAGCTGAACATCAAGCGATTGATGGACGTTGGGTGTTATCGCGGTCTGCGTCATCGTCGCGGGCTACCAGCTCGTGGTCAGCGCACCCGCACGAATGCGCGTACCCGCAAGGGCAAGCGTAAGACAGTGGCCGGCAAGAAGAAGGCTGTGAAGAAGTAATACAGGAATGAACCAGAATGGCAGCTGCTAAAAAGCGCGTAAAGCGCAAGATCGTTTCGGATGTCCACGGTAAAGTGTTCGTCCGCGCAACGTTCAACAACGTGATCGTGACCGTTACGGATACCTACGGCAACACACTTTCGTGGTCGTCGGCCGGTAAGAACGGCTTCCGTGGATCGAAGAAGAACACCCCGTATGCCTCTCAGGTGTCGGCTGACAAGGCCGCCCGTGAAGCGTTTGAAATGGGTCTTCGCAAGGTCGACGTGGTCGTCAAGGGCCCGGGGTCGGGTCGTGAAGCCGCCATTCGGGCACTTACGCAGGCTGGATTCGAGGTACTCTCGATCCTTGATGAGACGCCGCTTCCGCACAACGGTTGCCGTCCACCGAAGAAGCGCCGGGTCTAACCGGTACTCTTCACCCAATTGTGTGACATTGATCTAAGGAACGACATGAACATGCAGATGCAGATGCCGGAAGGCGTCGTCGTCGAAGAACTCGGAAGCCCGTATCACGCCCGATTTATTCTCAACCCCCTCGAAGAAGGATACGGCACCACGATCGGTAACGCATTCCGCCGTGTGCTGCTTTCTTCAATCCAGGGTTCATCGATCGTCGGTATCAAGATCTCTGACGTCCAGCATGAGTTTCAGACCATCCCTGGCGTTGTTGAGGACATGTGCGAGATCATCCTCAACCTTAAGGAAGTCCGATTCCGCGTGCCGGATCCAAAGATCACCAACCGCGTGACGTTCCGCGTCAAGGGCCAGGCCTCATGGACTGCGCAGATGATCCAGGACGCTTCGGCAGGTGCGATCGAAGTGCTCGATCCAACAAAGAAGATCGCAACGCTTTCTAAGGATGCAGATTTCGACGTGGAACTGCGTATCGGACGTGGCAAGGGTTACGTGCCAGCTGAAGAGCAGAACACGACCGACTTCACCGTCGGTATGCTTCCAATCGATGCCATCTACACGCCGATCAAGAACGTGATCTTCAATGTCGAGCCGTTCCGCGTTGGACAGAAGACCGATTACGAGCGCCTTGTACTGGACGTCTCAACAGACGGTTCGATCACAGCCAAGGAAGCGGTTGAGCACTCAGCGGGAATCCTGCGCTCACACATCGCTCTATTGCTTGGTGTCAATCCAACTGTAGCGGCAAACGACGGCGCTGAGACGGTTGCTTCAGACTCAGAAGCGGATCGCGAACGTGCACGGGTTCGTCGCATTCTGCTTCAGCCGGTAGATGAACTCGAACTCAGCGTGCGTGCCCACAACTGCCTGAAGGCCGCAAACATCAAATCACTGGCAGATCTCGTCGGCCTGCAAGAGACGGACCTTTTGAAGTTCCGCAACTTCGGCCGCAAGTCTCTGTCAGAACTGGCAGAAGTTGTTGTCCAGAACGGACTCCAGTTCGGTATGAACGTGGATGAGTATCTGCGCGACGACGTTTCGAAATCATGAAATTGACAGGTAAGGAGTAGAAGACATGCGACACGGGTAT